>JAXDMF010000089.1:0-7714 GCA_034666205.1 Gemmatimonadales bacterium | reverse complement strand
TCGATCGATGATGGATTGTATTGCGGAGCGAGCGGCTCGGTCATGCGCTCTGGTCGGTGACCCGCTTACCGCCAGGGATGATCCGGTCGTCCTCGCCGCGCACGAGAATACTGTTGATGACGGTATCGATCCCCGCCACGGCCCGGGCCACCCGAGCGGCCAGCGTGCGAGCCGGACGATCGGTGACCCAGCCGCGGAGCTCGACCGTTCCGCGGCTCACGGCCACCACTTCGATGCTGAATCCGGCCAGACGCGGCTCCGCGTGGAGCGCGGCGTCCACCGCCCGCGCGGATGCGGCCGGAGTGAGCCGCCCGTGTGCGGCCTGTCCCAGCCGGCGAGCCACCTGTTGCACCCGGGGGCGGGTAACCCCACCCATCCACTCGCTCAGCACGAAACCGGCCAACAGCCCGGTCCCTACGCCGAAAGTGGTCCAAAGAACGATCTGGGCGCCACTTAATTCTTCGTCTCGTCGCACGCGGAGTCCTCTTACAGAAGAAAACCTACTCCGATTAAGTTAACCTCTCTCCGGTATGAACGCAGGCATATTTTCCCACTCGGGGAATCAATTATGGAGAATGATCAGGTGACGCTGGCCGGGTCCGAACTGGTACGCTGGGTGGTGGTTGTCGCGCTGGTGATTGCCGGCATCGGGCTCTTTATTTACTTCGCCCCGTCAACGAAGCCTGCCCTCCCGCCATCGGTCGAAGAATCGCCTCGGTGACCACGGTCCGGGTGACCCTCCCCGACGGGAGCCAGCGTGAGGCACCCACCGGCACGACCCCCCGGCAGATCGCTGAGGGGATCGGACCGGGCCTGGCTCGGGCCGCGCTGGCAGCGCGGGTCAACAACGAGATCCAGGACCTGGACCGTCCCATCGAGTCGGATGCATCGGTAGCCATACTGACAGACAAGGATCCCGAGGCGCTCCAGCTGCTGCGGCATTCCGCGGCGCACATCCTGGCCACCGCGGTGCGCGAGCTCTTTCCCCATGCCGGAATTGGTTTCGGTCCGCCGATCGAGGACGGTTTCTACTACGACTTTCAGGTGGACCGCCCCTTCACCCCCGAAGACCTCCAACGCCTCGAAGCCAAGATGGCCGAAGTGGCGTCGCGGGACTTTCCGTTCGTACGGGAGGTGGTGGATCGGCCTGAAGCGCGGCGCCGCTTTGCCGACGATCCCCTCAAGCTGGAGCGCATCGCCGAGCTGGGCGATGACGAGACGATCACGGTGTACACCGATGGTCCCTTCGTGGATCTCTGCCGGGGGCCGCACATTCCCCGCACTGGCCGGCTCAAGCACTTCAAGCTGCTGCACGCCGCCGGCGCCTATTGGCGAGGCGACGAAAAGCGGCAGATGCTCCAGCGGATCTATGGCACAGCCTGGTTCAAGAAGGAGGACCTCGACGCCTACCTCCACCGGCTGGAGGAGGCCCGCCGCCGCGACCACCGCGTGCTCGGCAAACAACTCGATCTCTTCTCGATCCAGGAGGTAGTGGGTCCCGGACTGGTCTTCTGGCACCCCAAGGGCGCCATGATCAAGTGGCTGCTGACCCGGGCCGTCGAGGATGACAACATCAGCAGCGGCTACGATCTGGTGTCCACCCCGAACATCACCCGGGAGGAGCTGTTCAAGATCTCCGGCCACCTTCCTTTATATGAGGCCAACCAGTACCCCCCGATGGCCGCAGGGCACGAGGAGGCGGAGGACGTCCGCTACCGGGTGAAGCCGATGAACTGCCCGATGCATGCCCTCATCTACAAGAGCGTGCAGCGCAGCTATCGCGACCTCCCAGTACGTCTGTCGGAGGTGGCCAACGTCTATCGCAACGAGCGCTCGGGCGTGCTGCACGGGCTCCTCCGGGTGCGGGGGCTCTCGATGGACGATGCCCACATCTTCTGCACCCCCGATCAGGTCGAGGACGAGATCTTTCTCTGCCTGGGTCAGGTGGACCGCCTGGTGCGGGAGACGTTCGGCTTCGAGCTCGACTTCGAGGTCTCGACCCGGCCGCCCGAGCGCTTGGGGGACGATGCGACCTGGGAGCGCGCCGAAGTCATGCTCAAGCGTGCGCTCGAGCGAAAGGGAATTCCTTATACGGTGGACGAGGGGGGCGGGGCATTCTACGGCCCGAAGATCGACATCAAGTTCCGGGACGCCATTGGCCGGCTGTGGCAGGGACCGACTATTCAGCTGGACTTCAACTTGCCGGAGCGCTTCCAACTCGAGTACACCGGCCCCGACAACAAGCCGCACCGGCCGGTGATGATCCACCGCGCCATCTACGGGACTCTCGAGCGCTTCATCGGGAATCTGATCGAGCACTTCGCGGGCGCGTTCCCCGTGTGGCTTGCTCCGGAACAGGTGCGGGTGATCCCCATCTCCGATGCCCAGGCCGATGCCGCTCGCCAGGTCGCCGGGCGCCTCAAGGCGGCGGGGCTTCGGGCCCACGTCGACGATCGGAACGAGACCCTCAACTATCGGATTCGGGAAGGCGAGGTGCAGAAGATCCCCTACATGGCCGTCGTCGGTCAGCGTGAGGCGGAGTCGGACAGCCTGGCGCTGCGGGTCCGCGGGGCGGGGAAGAAGCAGGAGGTGATGCCGGTGAGTGCCTTCCTTGGGCGCGTTACGGAAGAGGTACGTAGTCGGAGTATGGTGCCATAGATCCTTTGCTCGGTGTCGGCCGGTGGTTCTGCTCCGGCACAAAAGAACGCAGTGCCTTCGCAGAACCCACCGGCCTCACTCCGAAGCACCGCGTGAGTATCAGCTCGCCGCGGTTGCCATGGATCTTCGTAGCGGCGGCCAGGGGACCTCGCCGAAGAACTGCGTTCTTTTGTTCGGAGGCGAGGCCCCTGGCTGCCGCTGAATTCACGGAGCTTGGGTGATCAAGCCCCCTCTGGTCAATGTCGGCCGGTGGTTCTGCTCCGGCACAAAAGAACGCAGTGCCTTCGCAGAATCCACCGGCCTCGCTCTCGAGGCCCTTGGAACACGTATGCTGGGTTAGGGGTTTAGGTGACAAACAGGCGCTTCGGGCGTAATTTGCCCGCAGTCCAACCCGAACTGGATGCACAACGTGAGCGATAGCACGACCCCCGTCATCGTTTCAGCCGTCCGCACCCCGATCGGCCGCTATCTCGGCGGTCTCTCATCGTTCACCGCTCCCCAGCTTGGCGCCATGGTCATCCGCGACGCGGTCACCCGTGCGGGCGTGGATCCGTCCGAGGTTGAAGAGGTCATCATGGGGCAAGTGGTCCAGGGAGGATCGGGCCAGGCTCCGGCCAGGCAGGCGCTCATCCATGCCGGACTCCCTCCCTCGATTCCCGCGCTCACCATCAACAAGGTCTGCGGTTCCGGGCTCAAGGCGGTGATGCTCGCGTCCCAAGCGATCAAGGCGGGCGACGCCGAGTGTATCGTCGCCGGGGGCCAGGAGGCGATGTCCAACGCTCCGCACTACATCTATGGTATGCGGGCCGGGATCAAGGCCGGGAACCAGACTATGGTGGACGGCATGATTCACGATGGACTGTGGGACTCGTTCGGCTGCTGTCATATGGGCGAGTATGCCGAGTACACCGCCGAAAAGGCCGGTGTGAGCCGGGCCGACCAGGACGCGTTTGCTTACGACAGCCATCGGAAGGCCGTTGCCGCAGCTGACGCCGGGAAGTTCAAGGCCGAGATCCTGCCGGTGCAGGCACCCGGCAAGGGCGGTCACACGACAGTGTCCGCCGACGAGTCGCCTCGGCGGGATACCACAGCGGAGACTCTGGCCAAGCTGAAGCCCGCGTTCCGGAAGGACGGCGGCACGGTCACCGCCGGCAACGCGCCCGGGTTGAACGACGGCGCGAGTGCGCTGGTCGTCACCTCACTGGCCTTTGCCCGCGCGCACGGACTCAAACCGCTGGCCCGCGTCACCGGCTATAGCACCGGGGGCGGCGAGCCCCGCGAGATCTTCTTCGCTCCGGTCCTGGCCGTGCGGGCGCTGATGGACAAGGCCGGCACCAAGATCGGCGACTACGATCTGATCGAGGCCAACGAGGCGTTCGCGGTTCAGGCCCTGGCCGATGGCCGTGAGTTGGGGTGGGACTGGGATCGGGTGAACGTGCACGGCGGTGCAGTGGCGCTGGGACATCCGATCGGTGCGAGCGGTGCCAGGGTGCTCACGACGCTGCTGTATGCGCTGCGAGATCGCGGTGGCAGCACCGGGCTCGCCACCCTTTGCCTCGGTGGTGGTAATGCGGTTGCCCTCAGCGTGGAGCTTATCTAATGCATCGTGATGCTGACTCCACCGCTATAGGCTCGAGGCGCGCCTCGACCATACGGACCCAAGTTCTCCGCCGCGTGGTGGCAGCGGGCCTTGGTGCCTTCGTGGTTGCTCTATCGGCCCAGGTGGTAGTGCCGGTGTCGTTCAGCCCGGTCCCGATGACGCTCCAGCCGCTGGCGGTCCTGGCGGTCGGAGGGCTGCTCGGTGCCGCCGGCGGGGTCAGCGCGCTCCTTCTCTATATCGCGCTCGGCGCCCTCGGCCTCCCGGTCTTTGCCGGCGGCGGAGCCGGCTTCCTGCACCTGGTGGGTCCAACCGGGGGTTATCTCCTCGCGTTTCCGATCGCTGCAGGCGTGACCGGCGCTCTGACCGGGCATGAGCCACGATCCGCTCTCCGGGTGCTGCTGGCCTGCGCTCTGGGCATGGTGATCATCCACACCGGCGGAGTGGCGCAGCTGGCGCTCCTGGGCGGCGATCCGGCACTCGCCATGCGGGTTGGCTTCGTGCCCTTTCTCACCGGGGATCTGCTGAAAGTCGGCCTCGCCGCCGCCCTGATCCTGGTGGCCGGTCCCAGGGTGCGCTCACTGCTTTGATCGACGCGCCTGCGCCGTCCGGGCCGCTCTCGGTGCGCCGCGCGGTCTTCGGCAGCCTGGGTTTTATCGTCCTCGGTTTCATTCTTTTCGGCCTCACCATTGCGCCGTTTGCCTCCCGCTTCGTGGGACATGGAACGGCCGAGGAGCTGGCGCGGCGGCCCACGATCTCCCTGTCGCTGCTCCAGGGTTTGGGGCTTCTCGTCGCGTTCGGCCTCGCGACGTGGATCGTCGGCATCAAGGTCCTGCGGCTCGATCTTCGCGATCTGCGCTGGCGCACACGGCTGGGCTGGGCTCGGGGGTTCGGCGCCGGGCTCGTGCTCGGGATACTTCCTGCTGCGGTGGCGATGCTGCTGGGGGTCATCGCCGGTGGGGCAGCCTGGGTGCCGGGTGAGGGTTCCTTATTCGAGTATCTGACCCGGATCGGCATCATCCTGCTGGTGCTCGCCCCGGCGGCTCTGGCCGAGGAGGTCATCTTCCGTGGAGTGCCGTTGGTCCTGCTCTCACGAGTTCTTGGTCGTCCCGGGGCAATCGTTCTCGTCTCGCTCTGTTTTGCCCTGGCCCATGTTACCAATCCCGACGTCACCTCCCGGGCTCTGGGGAACATCACCCTTGCCGGAATCCTCCTTTCTCTGGCCTTCTACAGCCCCGGCGGAATGTGGGCGGCTTTCGGCGCCCACCTGGGGTGGAACATGACCCTCGCCGCGCTCGGCGCGCCGGTCAGCGGGCTCCCCTTCGAGATTCCCTTCGTCGATTACAGTATGGGCGGTCCGGCGTGGCTAACAGGAGGCGCGTTCGGGCCGGAAGGCGGATTGCTCAGCACCTTCGCCCTGACCAGCGCCATCGTCCTGGCCGTTCGGTGGGTCCGGAGGGATCCGACGTGAAGCGGGCCGCAGTGGTCGGCGCGGGTACCATGGGCAACGGCATCGCCCATGTTTTCGCCCAGCACGGCTGGCGGGTGTCCCTGATCGACTCGGCCGCTCCGGCACTCGAAAAGGCCATCGCAACGATCCGAGGCAATCTCGAGCGCCAGGTCAAGAAGGGCACGCTCCCCGCCGATGCACCGGAGGAGGTGCTGGAGCGCATCGTAACCGACACCTCGCTCGACGCCGCGGCGAAAGCGGAGATCGTGGTCGAGGCGGCGAGCGAAAATCCGGCGGTGAAGTTCTCCTTGTTCGAGCAGCTGGATCGAGTCTGCCTTCGCGGTACCATTCTGGCGACCAACACCAGCTCCATCTCCATCACCGAGATCGCCGCCCACACCCGGCGGGCCGAGCGGGTGATCGGGATGCACTTCATGAACCCGGTCCCCATCATGCCGCTGGTCGAGGTCATCCGGGGCCATGCGACCAGCGATGCCACGACCACCACGGTCATGGATATGGCTCGGGCGCTCGGAAAGTCGCCGGTCGAGGTGAACGACTATCCCGGTTTCGTGTCCAACCGGGTTCTGATGCCGATGATCAATGAGGCCATCTTCTGCGTCATGGAGGGCGTCGCGACGCCCGAGTCCATTGATACCGTCATGAAGCTCGGGATGGCGCACCCGATGGGGCCGCTGGCGCTCGCGGATTTCATCGGGCTCGATGTGTGCCTTGCCATACTGGAGGTACTCCACCGCGGACTGGGAGACGACAAGTATCGGCCGTGTCCCTTGCTCCGAAAGATGGTTGCGGCCGGCTATCTTGGTCGGAAAACCGGGCGGGGGTTTCATGACTACCACGCGTAAGAGTGAGGGAGGCATCGCCCAGGCGAGGGAGGCCTCGTCGCTCCATCAGGGGGCTGCCCCGCACTTGGACGTCTTCGCCGACATGCAGACGATGGGCCACGAGCAGGTGCTCCTCTCCCACGATCCCTCCTGCGGCTATTTCGGCATCATCGCGATCCACGACACCACACTCGGCCCCGCACTCGGGGGTACCCGTTTCTGGAAGTACGCCACCACCGACGAGGCCATCACCGACGCGCTCCGGCTGGCGCGGGGAATGACCTACAAATCGGCCGTGGCAGGGATCAACCTGGGGGGTGGCAAGTCGGTCATTATCGGCGACAACAAGCGAGCTGATCGTGAGGCGCTGTTCCGCGCGCACGGCCGGTTCATTGAGACCCTGGGCGGCCGCTACATCACCGCGGAGGACATCGGCACCAGTCCGGCAGACATGGAGTACATCAAGCTCGAGACCGACCACGTCGCGGGGTTGCTCGGGCTCTCCGGCGATCCGTCTCCCGTGACCGCCTATGGCGTGTACGTCGGCATGAAAGCGGCGGCCAGGTTCCGCTGGGGCAGCGACAGGCTAGCCGGCAAGACGGTGGCGGTGCAGGGGGCCGGCAAGGTGGCATACCATCTCATGCAGCACCTGCACGCCGAGGGATCCAACCTTATCGTCACCGACATCGATGAGGAAAAGGTCAAGCGGGCCGTGCAGGAATTTGGCGCCAGGCCAGTGCCTCCCGATGCCATCTACGATCAGGACGCCGACATCTTCTCGCCTAACGCGCTGGGCGCCGTGATCAACGATGACACGCTCCCCCGGCTCAAGGTCGAGATCATCGCCGGCGGCGCCAACAACCAGCTCGCCGAGGACCGTCACGGCGATCTGCTGGAGAAGCGAGGCATCCTCTACGCTCCTGACTATGTCATCAATGGTGGAGGGGTGATCAACGTGTATGGCGAGCTGCACCGCTGGCCGGTCGAGCGGGCAAAGAAGAAGGCCGGGGAGATTTTCGAGACACTTTTGCGGATCTTCAACATGGCCAAGCGGGATAAGACGCCCACGTACGAAGCGGCCGACCGCCTGGCGCAGCAGCGCATCGCGGCCGTGGGAAGCCTGGATCGGATGTGGGTGGGGAAACGGGAAGGGCGGGAATGACG
>JAXDMF010000088.1:0-7623 GCA_034666205.1 Gemmatimonadales bacterium | reverse complement strand
CTTCCCGGCCGGCGGGTTGTACTTCAGGCTGACCCGCACCTCGGTCCCGCGCCCGCCAGGCGCCCGCCTGAAGTGCACCGAAGCGGCCGTGTCGACCGCCGACCCTTCGAGCGATCGCCAGGCGATCAGCTCGTTCTCGATCTCGTCCTGGATCGTCGCATCCCACTCGACCTTGGTGCCGGCCGGCGCCTTGGCCACCCAATGGGAGCGGTCCTCATCGAGCACAGTGACTGATTCGAGGTGGTCCATGAAGCGCGGGAGGTTCTCCAGCTGTCGCCAGAAATGGTAGACCTCTTCCCGCGGGCGATTCACGGTGATGGTGCGCTCGACCTTTATGCCCTCTCGCCGGGCCACTGGGCTCACGCGGTCGGCTTTTGCCGTGTTCCGGCCCAGCGCCCGGTTTACCGCACACCGGCCGGTCACTGCCCGGGACAGCAGGGTCCCGCCCAGCGGAAACAGCACGCCCCTGAGCCGCTTGCGGCGAAGCGCCAGCGCGATCACTGCGGCGCCGGCGATGCCGGAGACCAGACGCTCGGTCTTTCCAACGTTGATGCCATCGTCCGCGGTCTGCGGGCGGCGAAGATTTTCCCAACTCTCGTTCGACGCGACTCCGTTGTACGTCGATGCCATGGCTCGTTTCCTTTACTCCGGCGGTGAGCCGGCAGAAGTGATCACACTGTCGCTCTTTCGAGTGGCGACTTGATTGTATTTCCGCGCGGCCCGGTCTCCCAGGCGGGTCAGCCACGACGGAGAGAGCCAGGACTGACTCTCCGCGCCTTTATGGCGGTCCCCCGACTTGCGGGCTGGTCCGGGCAACACCCGGTTCACCAGGCTCAGCGCGTCGGCGGTAAGCCCCGGCGCCACCGCGTTCACCACCGCCGCGACCCGGGCCGGGATGGGGAAGAGGACCTCCGCGTCGCCCCGACGGCATGCGCCCACGATGCGGCGGGCCGCATCCTCCGCACTGATGGACAGGCCGGGAAGCGCATCGCTGATGCTGAACCAGGCGTACTCCGAACGATGCCGGCCGCGAAAGATGGCATTGCGCGGGCTGCCGGTGCGGATAAGGCCGGGACAGACCGTGACGACCTTGATGCCGTCCGCCGCGACTTCGGCGCGAAGCCCCTGGGAGAAGCCCACCGCGGCAAACTTGCTTGCGCTGTAGGGGAGGAGGTGCGGAATGCCCAGCTTGCCGCCGATCGATGTGACGTTGACGATCCGGCCGGCCTTGCGCTCGCGCATCTCGGGCAGCACGGCGAGCGTGGGATAGAGCATGCCCCAGAAGTTCGTGGCCATGGCCTCTTCGTAGTCGGCCAGGGACATCGTCTCCGCCGGTCCCACCTCGATCACGCCGGCGTTGTTGACCAGCACATCCACCGGCCCGAACCGTTGGTGCACCTGCTCGAGGAGCTGGGATACCGAGGCTTGCTGGGTGATGTCACAGGTGACCGCCAGGACGTCGGCACTGATCTGGGCCAGCGACTGGCGCGCCCGCTCGAGCGAGCCTGCATCACGACCACAGATGGCCACCCTGGCGCCCTGGGCCGCCACCTCGCGCGCGAGCGCCAGGCCGAGACCCCGGGATCCGCCGGTAACCACCACGGTCTTCCCCGGCAGGGTGTAGGAGCTCAACCGGAGCATCCGGAGGGCCCACGCCGCACCCAGCCCGGCGGCGAGCATCAGCCGGGCTCGGTCGGATTTTCTCCTGAACCTTCCCTGCGCCCCAGCCACCGCTCTGTGGAACCCTGATCCGGACTTTCTGCTCGACTCGGTCCCCGATCTACGTCTCGGCATCTTACTCCTAATGGGTTGCCTCGAGCAGTGCCTTCATCCGCCCGAGGTCCTCGTTCAATTTGGCTCGTGGGTCGGTGCCCAGCAGCTGCGCCACCGCCTCTCCCGCACCGCCGGCGGGAGGATGGTAGCAGAAGCGCAGGTCGACTCGCGTCCCGATTCCGGCGGGTGCGAAGCGGATGATGCCGGCATTCTCCAGCATCGAGCCCGGCTCGCTCCGCCACGCAATGACCTCATTGAAGCCCTGCTGCGTCAGGATCGCGTTCCACTCGATCGGCACGCCGCCAGGCCCGCTCACGCTCCAGCGTGAGCGTCCTCCGCCAAGATCCTCCACCTCCCGCACGTGGGACATGAAGAGGGGGAAGTTTTCATAGTTGCTCCAGAACGCATACACCTGCTCCAGGGGCGCATCGATGTGCACCGTCTTCTGAATGTCCACTGCCCGGCGGCGGTCGGCCCGCGGAAGCACCGACCCCACGAGGGAGTCACGGCTGGCCGAGCCCACGAGCAGCCCGGTGCCGACCGTGCGGAACAGCGACGCGAATGTCCCCCGGCGGGTGAGTCCGTAAAGCGCCAGCATCCCTCCCAGGACCTGAAGGGCCAGGGTGTTTCCCGGGCTCGAGGGTGCGGCCGACCGCACCAGACTGAGGGTCGCGGCGCCGAGCCCGGCGATGTCGCCGGCCCGCGCGCCATAGTGGCCGATCTCGACACCGCCCGCCTCGAAACCGCCCGTATCGAAGCGGTAGCGCGTGCTCCCCAGTAGATGACTGACCTTTTGGGCCAGCTGCTCGCGGCGAGCCCTACCCCGCTCAGAGTCCATCAAGTAC
The DNA here is from genome assembly GCA_034666205.1 of Gemmatimonadales bacterium. Classification (GTDB taxonomy): domain Bacteria; phylum Gemmatimonadota; class Gemmatimonadetes; order Gemmatimonadales; family GWC2-71-9; genus CAVVWJ01. The sequence goes on along the minus strand of JAXDMF010000088.1, from coordinate 5,005 downwards.
ATGAGGCCTGCGCCGAGCGTCAGGCCTCGTACGAACGATTTCGCGCCCATAGGTTGTCCTCCAGGGGGCCGGTCGTGAGCCGGCAATAGGGTTCAAACTGCCGGTTTCCGCTGAAGCTTCCTGTGACGGAACTCACACGAATAGGCGGGGATGACACGCGGTACAGCGGTACGGCGGTACGGCGGTAGACCTGAGCGGCGCGAAGCGTCCCTGCAGTCCCGATACTAGGCGGAGTCCCGCTGTAATCCCTCATGTCGTGTAAGAACAGCACGGCCGGCTGGACTCGCAAGGATCAGCGGGAAACGACTCCTCGGATGACCCGGCGCCGCTCGAGCCAGCTCCCGGCCACCGCGCCGACGAGCCCGACGGCGGCCGCGGTCCCGGTCATGACCGCGATCTGGTACGCGAAGATGCCAGGCTCGGCGACCGTCTGGTCCACCGGTCCGGATCCCACTATCCAGGCGGCAAGCGGGCCGAGGGTGCCGTCGAGCAGCCCGACGAGGATCGCCGTGGCCAGGCCGTCGCTGAAGCTGCCACGCCAGGCGCCGAGCGCGCCGACACCGAAATAGACCAGGAGAGACACCACGCCGAGCCGGGGGTAAGGAAAACCGAGGGGCCTGCCGGTCAGCGCGCCGACCACGTCCATCAGGACCAGCACGGCGGCGCCGACGAGGAGGATCGGCAGCACCCGTTTCATGGTTGCTCCATCGTCATCATGTCTCCTGGGCACTGGTCGGTCGCGAGCAGCGGTATTGCAGCACGAATAAAGTTGACTTTCTTTGGCTAACTCACAAGAGGGTGCCGTCCATGATGCTCACGTTCCTCGCCGTCGGTCTGGTCGCTGGAGTGCTCTCGGGGTTGTTCGGGATAGGCGGTGGCATCCTGATCATCCCCGCCCTGATCTTCCTTGCCAAGTTCCCCACCAAGCTCGCCCTCGGCACCTCGCTCGGCGCCATGCTGCTGCCCGTTGGGCTGCTGGGTGCATACGCCTACTACCAGCAGGGCAACCTGAACATCAAGGCATCGATGCTCATTGGCCTGGGGCTTTTCCTGGGCGCCTGGCTCGGCGCGCGGCTGGCCCAGCAGATCTCGGGATCGACGCTCCAGCGGATGTTCGCTGTTTTTATCGTCATCATGGCCGTCCGGCTCTGGGTCGACGCTGGGAAAGGTTGAGATGACAACCGAATCAAGCTCCGCCGAAATCCGTTTGACCTCGACGGTCTTCGAAGACGGAGGGCGCATTCCCTACCTGTACACCTGCGAGGGGGACGATATCTCTCCCCCGCTCCAATGGAGCGGCGCCCCCGTCGGCACCCGCAGTTACGCCATCGTGTGCGAGGACCCCGACGCACCCCGGGGCACCTGGATTCACTGGGTCCTCTTCAATCTTCCCAGCGACGCAGTGGAGTTGACCAAGGCGGTACCGACCCTGCCGGAGCTCCCCTCACGTGCCCGGCACGGGCGGAACACGGCGGGTGACCTGGCCTACGCCGGCCCCTGCCCCCCGGTGGGAAAACCCCACCGCTATTTCTTTCGCCTGTACGCACTCGACATCTCGCTCAACCTGGCCGCCGGCGCCAGCAAGGCCGAGCTGGAGCAGGCGATGGATCAGCACATCGTGGCGCAGGGAACGCTGATGGGGACGTACGAGCATCGGAAATAGGCCATGCCCTGCTACATCTGCGCCACCTGCGGGGTTCAGTACGCCGAGTCGGCTCTGCCGCCGGAGCATTGCCTCGTGTGCGAGGACGAGCGGCAGTACATCGGCTGGACCGGCCAGCGCTGGACCACGCTGCCGGATCTCCAGGGCTCCCACCGGAACCAGCTCGACGTCGAAGCGCCGGAGCTGATCAGCGTCGCAACTGAGCCCAAGTTTGCCCTCGGGCAACGGGCGCTGCATGTGCGCTCGAGCGCCGGCAATGTACTCTGGGACTGCATCACCCTGACCGACGATCGCAGCGTGGCTGCGGTCCAGGCGCTCGGCGGGGTCGCCGCGATTGCCATCTCTCACCCCCACTATTACTCGTCCCTGGCCGACTGGAGCCGGGCGCTCGGCGGGGTGCCGGTCTATCTGCACGCGGCCGACCGCGAGTGGGTGATGCGCCCGGACCCGGCAATCGTCTTCTGGGAGGGCGAGACCAAGGAGCTCGCTCCCGGTCTCACGCTCATCCGCTGTGGCGGGCACTTTCCCGGCGCCACGGTGCTGCACTGGAGCGGTGGCGCTGGGGGCAAGGGCGCGCTGCTCACGGGCGACACGATCCATGTGGGCGAGGACCGCCAGTCTCTCAGCTTCATGTACAGCTTCCCCAACTTCATCCCGCTCGGCGCCTCGGCGGTGAAGCGCATTGTCGCCGCGGTGGAGCCGTTCGACTTCGATGCCATCTACGGCGGCTGGTTCGGCCGCAACGTCGCCACCGGCGCCAAGCGGGCACTCCGCCGGTCGGCCGAGCGTTACATTGCAGCCATATCTGGCCGCGTTCCCGAATGATGGGTACGTTTGGACTTCACCCCTGACAGGTCGCTGATTTCCCATGACGGACGTAGCGCTCACCCTCGCGGGCGAGCAGGTGTATTTGCTCTCGGAGCGGGTGTTCTTCTGGCCTGGCGCGGCCACCGTTGTCGTGGCCGACCTGCACTGGGGCAAGCCCGCACCCTTACCGACTCCAGGGGTCCCGGTTCCGTTCGCCACCACCAGCGACGACCTGGGCCGCCTGGACAGCGCGCTCCGGCGCACCGAGGCCCGACGGTTGGTCGTGTTGGGCGACCTCTTCCACACCAAGGCCTCCCACATCCCGTCTCACACGCTGGCCGAGCTGCGGCGGTGGCGCAGTCTGTCCAACTCGGTCGAGATCCTGCTGGTGCGCAGCAATCACGACCGCCACTCGGGCGATCCTCCGAACGACCTCCGGATCAACAGCGTCAACTCGCCCGCCTTCGTCCCGCCGTTCGTGTTCCGGCATGAGCCGGTCAGCTCGACCGACGCATATGGGCTGGCGGGCCACGTGCACCCGGGGCTCACGCTGGTGGGCCGCGGGCTTCAGCGGGAGACCCTGCCCTGCTTCATCGTCGGGAAGAATGCCGCGCTACTCCCGGCGTTCGGGAGCTTCACCACGCTGGGCGTGGTGGAGCCTGGGCCGGGCGACCGGGCGTTTGTCATTGCCAGTGACGAGGTGCTGGAGGTGACGGCGCCGGTGGACCTGGATCCGACTGCGTTCCCGACCAATCTGCACGAGATGTCCCACACCGATCCGCACTGACGAGTACAGCACGCGCGGCAGCAGCTGACTCGAGACCTTGATACCGATTAGGCTACTGTGGCGCCGCTATCCGGCGTCGTTGCACGAATGTCACACTGAGCCGTTTGGGTAATCGCATGGATCTGATTGGCCGTCCGGCATTCTTGTGTGCCGCGTTTGTGGCGTCGATGAGCGCGTGCTCCTTCGGTGGAAGCTCACCCGGGGCCGTGGTACGAAAGGCGGGCGAGGCGCTGCTGAAACGCAATCGGGCCGAGTTCTACGACCAGGTCGATCTCAAGACGCTGGGATCTCAGCTGATCCAGGACCTCAGTGGGAGTATGAACGACTCGTATACCGCGATGCGTTTCTTTGCCGGAATCACCAACGGCGACTTCATCGGTGGCAAGCTCGGTCCACTGTTCGCGTCCCCGCCCGATACATCCAAAGGCGGCTGGCGTACGGCGAGCGCGGTTGGCAACATATTCCTGGGCACTGAGCTGTCGGTCCATGGACTGGGCAAGGCGGAGACCAGCGGAGGTACGGCGTTCGTGCCGCTCTTCATCGCTATCGGGTCCGATAGTACCCCCCGGCGGGTGTCGGTCCAGCTCCAGAAACAGGACTCGAGGTGGCGGATCGTCGGCATCCGTGACCTCGATCCCGTGATCAGGGAAGACCGGCGCCGGACCGCTCAGGGCCGAGGCGAGTTGTACACCGGGACCGTCCGCGAGAAGGCCTACGTATCGGGGATGAGATCCGATCTCAGGTACCTGACCACGGCTCAGGAAGCGTACTTCTCCGATCACTCCACCTACGCGAGCTCCATCTCCCAGGTCACCGGTTACGTGCCGTCGCCGGGGATCAGGGTCACCGTCACCGCCGGATCGGCCAAGGGATGGACCGGTTCGGCGACCCACGACTCGTTCCCGGGCGCCATCTGCTCCATCTTTATCGGCACCCCGGCGCCGCCGCCGCCGGCCGGATCCACCAGCGCTCCTCAGGAAGGTGCGCCGTACTGCTCGACTGTCCGCCCATAACCGGAACTTCTTCGCTTACCGTTCCTCTGAGGATCGTATGCCAATCAACGCTCATGCCGTCTGCCGCTCAGCTCCCCGCTTGTCGCTCGTGGGCGCCTTGTTCGTCCTCGCTGGCTGCGCCTCGGTCACACCGATCAACCAGCTCCTGAACGACCCGTCCCGCTACGATGGAAAAACCGTCCGGGTGAAAGGACAGGTCAAGGGTGCGGTTGGAGGGCTCGGGGTGGGTGCCTATGAGATAAAGGACAATACCGGCTCCCTCACGGTGGTGAGTGATAAGGGAGATCCGCCACGTTCGGGGGCGAACGTCGGCGTGAAGGGAAAGTTCCAGGCCCTGCTGAGCCTCGGCTTCAAGAGCCTTGCCGTCCTGCGGGAGGAAAGCCGCTTCAATCCCTGATCTGGAACCCTGACCAAACTTTTGGGGCTGGTGGACGTAATGTCGATTCCGGGCCCTCCCGAACGACTACTCAGTGTCCACAATCACCCCATCTGTGAGGAACCCATGAAATACCTCTGCCTGATCTACGAGAACGAGAAGAACTGGGAGACCATGCCCCCGGCGCAATCCGAGGCCATCATGAACGAGTACTTCACCTTCAGCGGTGACATCCGGAACAACGGCAAGTACGTGGCGGGAGAGGCGCTCCAGCCGACCGCCACCGCCACGACCGTCCGGGTCCGGAACGGCAAGGTTTCCACCACCGACGGGCCGTTTGCGGAGACCAAGGAGCAGCT
>JAXDMF010000087.1:0-16367 GCA_034666205.1 Gemmatimonadales bacterium | reverse complement strand
ACCAGACGCGACTCCACCGTCGGGTAGATGCCGAGGGCCGGTAGCCGTGGGGCGCTGGGAAGAATGGTGGTGGGAATGAAGCCGCCTTCCTGGAGCTCGGCCACGCCCTTTCCGGCAAAGACAAACGCCATGTAGTACAGAAAGGCGCTGGTCACCCCGAAGAACGGCTTGAGCGGAAGCCGCAGGCCGAACCGGTTGATGGCAATGTAGACACCAACCATGGCGACCGAGCCGACGAGAATGCCGCCGAGGATAGGCATCGTCCCGCCGCCCTGTCCTCCGGTCAGAAAGAGCGCCTTGTAGAAGAGGACCGTCTCGAAGCCCTCGCGGTAGACCGCCAGAAAGGCGGCGGTGGCGAGGGCCAGGCCGGACCCGCTGGTCAGCGCATCCTGCACTTTGCTCTTGACGAAGTGGTTCCACTTGGCCACTTCCATCTTCGACAGCAGCCAGTAGCTCACGTAAAAGAGCACCACCGTGGCCACCACCATGGTTGCCCCTTCCAGGGCTTCGCGCTTGGCGGGGGTAATCTGGAAGATTGTCTCCAGCGCGAGGGCGGTGAGAAAGCTGGCACCCACCGCAGCACCGACACCGATGTGGATGTCGCGCTTCCGGTGGGCGGCTCCCATCCTGGCCAGAAACGTCATCAGGGCCCCGACGATCAGGATCGCCTCGAGGCCCTCACGCAGGAGGATGATGAACGACTGGAGAAAAAGGTTTGTGGGCGAGAAAACGTCACCCAAGGTCCGCTCCGCGTTCTCGAGGCCGGCGTCGAGCTGCCGCCGGATTGCGGCGATCTCCGTGGCGGTGGCACCCCCGGCCGCGCGAGTCCGAAGAGCCGCAAACGCGGACTCGATCTCGGTAGCAAGTCCTGGGTTCCTGGCCCGCACCCCCCTTTCTACTTGCTCGAACGTCATGTAGGCGTCGAAGGCGTGCGTGCTCGCCGACGTGTCACCTCTCCGGGCCAGGGCATAGGTCGAGTCCAACTGCAGCCTGACCTGAGAGAACACCCGGGCATTCGCGTCGGCGGTGGCGTCGGGCTGGAAGGCGCGTACCGCCGCGACACGCGCTTGCGCCCCGGGGGACGTGTCCCGCTCACCGAGCGCGGCAAGCAACTCGGTATCCGACATCCGCCCGGTCGTTGCAAAGGACTGGAGAGCGGCCGGCACACTACCGGCATGCTGCGGCAGTCGAAGCAGCGTGGCATACACTGCGGCGGCCCAGCGGTCGTCGGGGGGCAGCCGGGTTTCGAAGGCCGGCATTGCCGTGCCCACGACTCCGATGGTGATCCGCCGGTAATAGTCGAGTGGCGACCGGTCCCGAAGGGCGGAGCGATCGGTGAGGTTGGCCGGGGGGGGCTCGAGACCGCTGGCAAGAGGGCCGTCGCCGGTGCCCAGGGTCCCGTGGCAACCGGCGCAATTCTTCTGGTAGATCGCAGCGCCACGAGCGAGCGACGGCTCCTCGTTGGGGATCTCGTCCAGCTCAACGTTGAGTCGCCGCGAAAGCGAGCCGGTCAGACGCCGGACCCCGCCGTCGACCGAATCCGGCGGCGCTACTCGATCCACCAGGTGAAGCAGCGAATCGATCTGGGCCAGCGCGCCGGAGCTGACGTCGCGAGGAAGCAGGGCGGCGGACCGGCGAGACTCCTGGAGAAAGAGCCGCGCTTCGTCGACTTCGGCCCGGGCGACTATGCGGCCATTCTCGACGCCGATGCGGTACTCCTGGGCGGCCAACTGCGACGTGGCCGCCAGGCGCCGCACCACCGGGGCCGGATCCTGCGACTGGCTCACCTGCTGGGGCTGGCTGACGAGGAGGGAGGCCCCGAGAAGGGCGCCGCCGATGAGAATCATTTTCACCCGGTTCGAGAACTGTCCGGATCAAACTAGAATAAAACTGTCGGAATTGGAAGAGTCGGCGGATACGGAGCTTCCACCACCGCTATCGCCCCGGCCGATAAAGCCGAGTGGGTGAGTGAGATCTGGATTCGAAGGCCTCCGCTGTCCTCGGAAACCCTCGCGGCCAGACCGTGCAGCCGGATCGCTGGCCTGCCCTCCGCGTCCCGGGACACCTCGATCTCCCGCCAGCCGATGCCTCTCGCGTTGGGCAGGGTCTGCATGGCCTTGTAGACCGCTTCCTTGGCCGCAATGCGAGCCGCTGCGTGACCGGTCGCATCGGGCCGGGTGGCCAGGTACTCGCGCTCTGGCGCGCAAAAGAACCGGGCCATTGCCTGCTCGCCTTTGCTGGCCAGCAGGAGCCGGATGCGCTCGAGATCCACCAGGTCGATCCCCACCCCAATCACAGTCACGGGCGCGACCACCAGAACTCGGCGAAACCGCGCAACGGGCCCGGCACGGGTAGATATCCGCCGAGGAGCAATCCCAGATATGTCGCGATGGCGAGCACCACGACGGTAGTCAGCCAGACTGGCCAATGTGGGCGGCGCCACGCCCTCACCCGATCAATCTCCCCCTTCCAGCGCTCCTGCTCCTGCTTCGCGGCACCGATGAGGGCCATCCAGGACGACTCGAGGCGGCGAGCGGTCGCGGCCAACGCCCTCTGCCACTCGTCCTGGCCCAGGCGTCCGCGGGTCCCTGAAGCCGCCGCGGCAGGGACTGTCTGCTCCAGCGCATCGAGCGCACTCACGAAGGTCGCGCCGCCGCTCCCGAGACGTGACGCGATCGCCCGCACATCCTCGGCGCTGAGGAGGACGCGGGCGAGCTTGCCGGCAGGCAGCCGGGACTCGGCCCCCGCCGCTCTCAGGCGGGCGTTCACCGACTCGGCTAACCGCTGGGCAGCGGCCGCAACGGCGCGCTCCCAGAGATCGAGCCAAGCCACTCGTCCGAGCGATGCGACAGCGCTGTGGCGATCGCCGCCTGCGGCAAACGAGCGCGCGGCCCCAGCACGGTCGAAGATGCCGGTGACCAGATCCAGCCTGATGTCGTCGAGGACGATATCCAGTGTGCCGCGGTCGGTCGGGCCGGCCGGTGGGTCGCTCAGCCGGCCAAGGGAGGGACCGAGCTCCGGAACCATCCAGGATTCGGACGAAGTGGGCGGGAGGCTCACGGCGACTGCCGGAGAATTACCGTAGAATGGCCTCCATGACGCGTTCCGTATCACTCAGATCCTGGAACACGGCATGGGCGCCGCAGGCCTCGAGGTCGGCAACCGAATAGGCCCCGGTTGCGACACCCACCGCGCGCGCACCGATGCATTGGCCGCAGGCGACATCGGCTGGAGTGTCACCGATGATCACGACCTCGGCTCCCGAGGGAACTCGGCCGAAGAAGGGCTGGGCCCGGCGCGCAGCGATGGGCGGCAGATCAGGGCGGTCAGCGGCGTCTGAGCCATAGGCCCCCACCGGGAAACGCATGGGGTTCAGCCCCCCCGAGCGCAGCTTCAGGGCGGCGCCTTCCGCCAGGTTGCCGGTGAGAAGACCGAGAACTACTCCCGGTTCGGCTTCGAGGCGATCGAGCAGGGCGTGGACACCGGGCATGACGGTGGTGCGCGCGGAGGGCTGCCCCAGCTCGTACTCGAGGAGGTTTACATATCGCCGGCAGAGGGTTGCGACCCGCTCGGAGGGGTGGGGACCACGCTGCCCGGCAGCCTCGAGCAGCTCGGCCACGATCTGGGGATCGGTCTTGCCATCGAACCGCACCCGGTCGAAGGCGAAAGTTTCCCCGACTTCTTCGCCAATGGCAGCCATGATAGCGCGCCGTCCGGCGCCTGCGGTAAGCAGGATGGTGCCGTCGATGTCGAACAGGACGAGCTTGTTCCTCATCGCTGTTCCAACCGGCGTACCGCCACAAGCCGCTCCCGGAGACTGGCCGCCCGGGTCCCCGGCAACCACGATTCGATCAGAATGCCGCCGCAGGACAGCGTAGCGTGGACCAGAGTGTCCGCCTCGCCGGCGAGGGCCACGTGGGTGATCCCCTTACCGGACTCGCCGCGGAAGAAGAGGAGGTCACCCGGCCGGACCGCCTCGAGCGAAATGTGCTCGCCGCAATCGGCCTGCTCCCCCGAGTCTCGCGGCAGGTTTATCCCGCGCGCCGCGAAGGTGGTCTGCACCAGACCCGAGCAGTCCACACCCCACGGGGTGACTCCTCCCCACAGATAAGGGCTTCCGGGAAAGTGCTCCAGCGCCCAGCGTTCCGGAGGCTCGGTGCACGCCTCTGCTCGAATCTCGTTCAACCGTCGGATGCTTCCGCCCGACACCCGGCCCTGGCGTCCGTCGGGCAAGACCACTGCTCCGGCCTCGAATATCACCCGGGCCCGGAGCGGCAGCGCGATGTCCCTCTCGTCCACTCGCACCAACGCGCCTTCACTCCACCCGAGCGATCGAGAGCGCCAGTCCTCCGCTGTGCGGTCATCGACCTCCAGGAGATAGCCGGCGTGGATCCAGCCGTGGTACCCGTCTGCATGGATCCGGACGCGCCGCCACTCATCGGTGCGCTCCACGACCGAGGCGGTCTCGCCGAGCACCAGCTGGGTGACCTGCTCAGCACGTACCGCCGGCGCCGCTAGAGCCGGTGCGACAGCAGCACGTCCGATGACCGAAGGCATGGCGGTGGGAGGACTCAGGAGCTCTTCTCGGGTGGGGTGGATTCCGCGCACTGGCGGCAGTGGGTGACCCCTTTGAAGCTGCAGAGCAGACAGATGAAGGTCCCGCACTTGGCGCAGGGATACCCCTCAGAGGCACGCTCTTCACGGCCGCAGGCGCGGCACTCCATGGCATCGTGTTCGTGGAGCTTGCTCATCGAACAGCTCAGGATGTGATGTTGTACCGCTTGATCTTGTTGATCAGCGTCGCGCGGGATATGCCGAGCTCGATGGCGGCCCTGGTCCGGTTGCCGTTGTGATGCTTCAGGGTGCGCTCGATATGCTGACGCTCGAGGTCTTCGAGGCTCAAGGGAGTATGCCGGCGGTCGCCCAGACCGGGGCGAGCCCGGAACTCGCCGGGCAGATGCTCAATGCTTATGGCCGGCTGACCGCGACCCAGGATGAGTGCTCGCTCGAGCACGTTCCGCATTTCGCGCACGTTGCCCGGCCAGGGGTAGGCCAGCAAACGCTCCAACACCTCGCTCGACAGCGCCGGCGGGCCGTCGGGAAGCTCCGCCCGCAGGTCGCCCATGAGTCGCGTGATGAGCGCAAGGCGGTCATCGCGAGAGCGGTCGCGGAGCGCGGGCAGGGTAAGTGGCATGACGCTCAGCCGGTAGTACAGATCCTCCCGAAAACGCGCGCCCTCCACCTCCGCCTGGAGGTTCTTGTTTGTGGCGGCAACCAGCCGGACATCGACCGTGATCTCCCGGGTTCCGCCCAAGCGCCTGAAGGTCTTCGTCTCCAGCACCTTGAGCAGCTTGGGCTGCAGCTCGGGCGCCAGGTCGCCGATCTCGTCGAGGAAAATGGTGCCGTGGTCCGCGATCTCGAAGAGCCCCTGCTTCCGGTCCTTCGCGTCGGTAAAGGCGCCCTTCTCATGGCCGAATAACTCGGAGTCCAGGAACGTCGCGTTCAGCCCAGCGCAGTTCACCTCGACGAACGGCGCCTTGGCTCGGGGACTGGAGTCATGAATCATCCGTGCCACCCAGCCCTTGCCCGTCCCGCTTTCCCCGTTCAGCAGCACGGTGGTACGCTCGCTCTGGGCCAGCAGGCCCACCTGGTGGGCAAAGTCCTGCATGCCCGACGAGGTACCAAGCGAATCGAGCCCGTGGCCCGGGGCACTCTGAATCAGGAGCGCCTCGTTGATGCGCCGCAGGCGCGCTTTATCGGCCACGCGGGCGGTCGCCGCGGCGAGATGCTCCATGTCCACGGGCTTGGTCAGGAAATTCTCCGCGCCGAGCTGCATGGCACGGACAGCAGTGGCAACGTCCGCCTGGCCGGTGAGGAGAACCACTGAGGCGACCCGCTGGCGCAGGTGTTCGAGCACTTCCATGCCGTCCATGCCGGGAAGCCCGAGATCCAGAATGACCACCTCCGGCCGCAGCCGGTCGAACGTGGCCAGCCCGGCCTCGCCGCTCAGCTCCCGGGTGACCTCGTAGCCAAGGCGCTCGAAATAGTTCCCGATGCTGCGCAGAACGTCGACATCGTCGTCAATCAGCAGAACTGAGCCGGCCATTTGGACACCTTGTAGCCACAGGAACTTGCTACCATCAGCCGCATCATATGGGGAGCCACCGCGACGTTGCGGGCTAACCAGAAATTAGTCACTCGCCGTGTCTACGCCATGGCTACGGCACCATGATCCGGATCGCACCTGGAACCACGCTCGCGGTGAACGGGGTGGTTCCCCCCGGCTCGCCGTCGAGCTGGACCGGCTGGGGCCGGTCGGTGTCGACTTTGACTTCCCGCCCTCGCACATGGCCGACGTACGCGTCGGGCCCCGAGGCGCCCGGCGTGAGTCGGAGCAGGTCCCAGACCGCGCGGAGGCTCTGCGGGAAGTTATCGGCCCGCACCACCACGACATCGAGCAAGCCGTCATCCGGTGTGATGCCCGGCCCCAACTTCACGAAGGGAGGGATGACCTCACCGCAATTGGCCACCAGCACCATCGCAGCGTTGGCCTCGTACTCGACGCCGTCGATGGTGATCGAGTGCAGCGTGCTCCGGAGCTCGGACATCAACCGGAGGGTCGTTGCCACATAGGCCGCCATCCCCCAGCGCCGCTTGTGCTCCGAGAGGGTCCCTGCCATCACTCGGGCGTCGTATCCCGCCCCGCAGGCCACGGCGAAGTACTGCGGCCCGGCCGACCGTTCCATTCGCCCGAGATCGAACAGCCGGGGCTTTGCCCTCAGCAGCGCACGAGCCGCTCGTGCCGGAGACGCCGGAATGCGCAGGTTGCCGGCCAGCAGGTTCCCAGTCCCGCCCGGGATCACCCCTAACGCGACGTCGGTCCCGACCAGTGCCGCCGCGGCCTGCATGGCGGTGCCATCGCCGCCGAAGACGGCTACCACGTCCACCTTCTCCCTCACGCCGTACTCGGCCAGGTGCCGGGCATCACCGGGCCCCCCCGTCGCCAGAGCCTCGACCTCCCACCCAGCACCTCGGAGCGTGGTGAGGATGGCATTGACCGCGATGGGTGCCGTCCGGGCTGCCGCCGGATTGGCGATCAGCAACGCGCGGGGCACGACTAGAACTCTCGTTCCCAGCGGATATCGGAACCGATCTGGTAAGGATTGCTGATGACGATGCCGAAAGCCTGCTGGCACGACTGCAGGGTGGGCTCGATGCTGGTGAGAAGACTCCACTCCCGGCTGAGCCTGAACTCGAGGCTGGCGCCGAGATTGCTGTAGGTGAACTGGCTCAGATTCTCGGGACAGAACCCGGCGTTGAGGGTCACGAATGTCTTCCGCCCGAGCTGCCAGCCGGCCGCGAGCTGGCTGAGCGACGGACTGCGATTGCCGCGGGAGACCCCCGGGCGGATCTCGATGAGGTCCAGCGGAATCCCGAGGTCCTGGATCAGGGCGCGCTCCAGCTCGCTGGAGAGCGCGCTGGAGAAATAGGCCAGTCCGGTTTCCAGGGCGTTGGCCTGACCCAGCCGTGCGGCCTCGTTGGCCGGATAGCCGGTGACCAGGTACGACACCAGGTCAGTCTCCGAGATGGGAGGGTTCAATGTGCTCTCGAGCGACACCTTGGGAGCGTAGAGCGTGCCCGTGATCTTCGCGATCACCGGGACCTCTTCGCCGCGAACCGCGCGAACCACGTGCTGCGCCTGAATGTCGAGGGAGGCATTCAGGTCGCCGAAGTACCGCACCGACCCACGCTCGACGGTGAAGTCTCGTGTCACCGGTCCGATTTTAAGGGTGTATGTCCCCCGAAGCGCATCCAGGGTACCCGACGGAGTGTAGGTCTTCGCCGCCTTGCTGAGCTGGAGCTCTCCACCGAGCTGGATGTTGGCTTCCGCGGAACGCAGCCACACATCGGAGCCCAGCACGACCCTGAGGTTCTGAATGGTGAGCGAATCGAGAAACCGATTCTGGAATTTGGCCCCGAGGTTCTCCCGGCGAAGCAGGGTGGTGTCGACCAGGTCGGCGATGGTGGGGTCTTCCAGGTCGATGATGCGCTTGCTGACCAGATCGGCGAAGTACAGCACGCCGCTGTTGGCGGTAAGGTTGCCGGTCAGGAGGGAGTGGAACAACGGGCCCCGCAGCCGAAGCCCCCCCGTCGCCGAGAGGGTGAGGAAGTTTCTCACGTCAACCGCACGGAAGTCCTGGGCCCTGAAGTCAAGATCCAGCACCGGCCGGGTGAGATCTTCCAGGAAGATCGAGCCACCGATGCCAAGGCTGCCACCGCTCCGCAGCGACACGTCTTTGAGCACCAGCGAGTCGCCCTGGAACCTGGCGCTCCCGTGGAGCCCGTCGTAGCGGACCCCGAGTCCGGGGAGGGACATGGCACCACCCCGGATCTCCAGTCCCCCCACAAAGCGGGGGGCACTCCAGGTTCCCGTGACATTCACGTCCGCCTTGAGCATCCCCCGAACCCGGCTGACCGCGGGCGTCAGCGCCTCGAGAATCGCGAGATCGACGCTGTCGCCGCGGGCGTGGACCAGCAGAGGAGGCCCCTCCACTCGCCGCTGCTTTACCCCGCGGAAGGCGAGATCCAAAGGGAGCTGGGTCTCCACCTGAAGCATGTTCTCGCCGGTTCGCCACAGCAGGAGATTGGCTTCGAGCCTTCGGTCGGCGTAGTTGACGACTCCCTCGACAAACGGTGCCTGGAAGTCGCCGAACCGTGCCGCATCGACGCTCATGGTACCCCGCATGGTGGGCGCTTCGGCGGTACCGCCCAAATGCACGTCGACTCCGATGTCGCCGGCGATCCCGGTCGTGTCCCGCTGGAGCAGGCCGTACACGTCATGCATATCCAAACCCAGCAATCGGACGGTCAGCGAACCCTCGGATGAACCGGGTAACCGGCCGCCGACCTGGATCACGCCAGAGCCGTCCTCGGCTCGCAGCGTAAGCGGGCTGATCGCCGGCGCCGAGTCACTCAGCGTCACCGCGAAGGTTTCGTCCAGCCGGTACCGGTGGAGCGGAAGGCCGAATGCCAGGCTATCGAACAACGCGACCTGGGACTGGCCGTGGCGCCACCACCGCCCGGTCCCGTCCACCCGGCTGGTGGGACCGATTCCGGTTCCTGCACTCCAGTCGAGCGAGTCGGCCCAGCCCCGCGCCTGCGCTCCCAGCCGATGAAGGATCCAGTTCTGCGCCATCACTGAATCCGACCCGACGGACGCTGTGAGCTGCGGCCGCTGGCCGCCGATCCAGCTGAACGCGCCGGTTACCTCCGGTGAACGAATGCGCTGCCACTCGAGGTTCTGGATCCGTCCGTCCGCGCTCATCTCCAGCGTATCGAGGCTGCCCGCCAGCTGCACGCTGGCAGTCGCCGTTCCGCCGAGCGGCCGGCTGTCCGGCGAGGTGTCGCGGGCCTGCCCGCTCGCCGCCAGCAAGAGGGAGTCGAAAGCGATGAGACTGTCCGCTGCGAGGGTGAACGCCATCCGGCCGACATGGGGCGCGCTCCATCCCAGCGTGCCAGATCCTCCGACTCTCGCGCCTTTCCAGACGGCATAGGCCGTATCCAGCCGGATCAGGCTGTCGTGCAGCCCGGCGACCGCATGGACGCTGTCCAGCGTGAACTCCCGGATCCGACTCCTCGACAGCGCGAGGTGCAGCTCTCCCTCGGGGGCGTGCACAGTATCGGCTTTGCCGCTGAGCGACAGCTCGCCGTTCAGGCTGGTCGGCAACTTTCGCCCAGTGAGCGCCTGCAAGTTGAGACTGGAGAACCGGAGCAGCAGATCCTCCGCTCCCCAGCGCGGGGGCAGTACGGTCACGGTGCCCTTGGCATCGAAGGTGCCCGCTTGCCCAGCCAGCGAGGCGTCCACCACGAGGTCCGCCAGAGTTCCCCGGCTCTGGAACCGGCCGCGCAGCTCTCCCTGTGCCTTCAACGACGGAAAAGCCCGCCGGATACCCTCGAACGAGAGGGGATCGAGCGTCACGTCAGTAGCGAGTCCGAGATTCTGGAACCGGGTATCGAGGTGAACCGTCCCCTCGAGCAGGCTGGGAGGGCGATCCAGGTCCTGGTGCTGAGCGGTGCCGTTGAATGTGACGTTACGGAGCGGGCCATTGAGCGAGCCTACGGCGATGAGCCGGCCGGGAAGAATGACTGCCGGAGCGATGCGGCGTACGGTGCGCAGGTCGATGTCCGATTGCCTGACCCCGAAGTTGGTGAAGATCAGACCGCTGTCCCGGGATGCTCCGACGCCGCCCTCTCCGGTAATCGTGCTCAGCGGATTCTCCGGCACGCTCGCATCCCGGAACGCCCACTCGAGACTCAAGTCCAGCGCATTGAGAAAGCCCGAGCCAGCCAGTTTGCCGGTCACCGTGCCGCTAAACGGGAGGGTGTCGAGATACGGTCGAACCGCATCGAGATCGAGCGCGGCGAGGCGGAGGCTCATGTCTCGGACACCCAGCCCCCGCCGCTTATCGGTGATGGTCACCAGCTCGCCATCGACTTGGCCCAGCACCCCACGGAGATGCAGATCACGGATGTCGTAGGCGGTCCGGGCACCCGTCTCCGAGCGAGCGGTCAGGATGCCGCGCCCGGTCATGGCGGGAAAGTTCGGGGAGACCCAGCGTAGATCCTCGAGATTCACCTGAGGCGAAATGACCTGGAAGTCGAAAAGAATCGTATCGCGCGGCCAGGTCACGGCGCCGCCCCCGGAGAAGCGGGTGTCCGGCAGCGCGCCCCGGGAAAGGCTGAACACGGCGCTGTCGCCTCGGATCCGGATTCGTCCCACGGCATTGCGCAGCGTGACCCCGGGGTCGTTGACCCTGGTCGCCAGCGAATCGAGGTCGATGGTGAACGGCAGCCGGTCCGGTGTGGCGATACGAAGACGGGACATCTTGGTGGCCAAGTCCGCGAGAATGATGACCCGGCGCAGACCCTCGGGGCTCTGCTCGATGAGGCGGCCCGGCTTGGCTCGTTCGGACCGGAGCGCCGAGTCCACGCTCGCCTCCGTGCGTGCGGACTTGGCTGGATTCCACGGCAGGGCGATGCGCAGGGTGCCGCCGGTCATCTGCACGTTGTGGAACTCGACCAGGGGAGACTTCCCGCCCTTCGAGCCCTTTCCGATGCCAAGCACCTCCTCGTAGTTCATTCTGCCGTTGCGGTGCTTGATCAACTGGATCGTTGGCCGGTCGAGCTCCAGACCGCTCAGCACCACCTGGCCGGCGATCAGGTTGGGCAGCCGATAGGAGACCCTCGCCCGGGGCAGGTCGGCGAGCAAGGCTCCGCTGGTGTCCCGAACCACCAGATTTTCCAGGGTGAGGTCGTAAAGGAATGAGCCCGAGATAGCACCGACTTTCACCTGACCCGTGACGATACGATCGAGGAGCTTTGACACGGTGCGGGCCAGGAGGTCCCGCCCGGGCGGCGAGAGTGTCATTGACGTGACTACGCCGAGCACCATGGCCAGGCTGCCAACCACGAAGACGAAGAGAAGCCGAGCCAGTTGTCGGCGCATCAGAACGGCTGCCCAACAGCAAAGTGGATCGTGTATTTTCGGTTTCGAGCCAGCACATATTCAGACTCGCCCGGCACGGGAGTGAGTGCGCCCGAGCTGTCGAACTGAAGGAGCGGGCCCGGCTGGAGCTTGTACGGGTTGTAGGCCACATCGAGGCGGGCGGGCCCCAGCGGCGTGGCCAGACGAATTCCGACGCCGGGTGTCACCCTCACGACTTTCGACGCGCTCGGACTCTGCCGTTGCCACACCCCTCCGGCATCGACAAATGCGGCAAGGCGGAGACGCGAGCTGAAGATCGGCGATGGCACCCGCAGCTCGATGTTCCCCAGGAGGAGGACGTTTCCACCCGTAGCCGCCACCCGCACCGAGTCCACGGGAATCCCCTGCCCACGGGCGGTGGCCGAGTCGACCGCGGTCTTCGGTATGATGTAGACCACAGGCCCCAGCTCGTTCCGCTCGAACCCCCGCACGTCGTTCGGGCCTCCGGCATAGAACCGCTGTTCCGGCGGTATGAAGGCGCCCGTGCCGGTGGCGACGTCGATGGTCGGCGAGAAGATGACGCCTCCTCTCACTCGCCAGCTGAAGACCACGTCCCGAGACAGCGGCCGGTACCAGGCCGAGCCCGCGATGAGCCGGGTGAACTGCTGCAGCGACGAGGAGCCGATGTATTTGGAGCTGTAGGTGATTTCCACCGAGGAGTTCGATCCGCGGGTGGGATCGACCGGGCTGTTCACCCGGGAAAATGTCCCCAGCGCCGAGAGCGTGGCGAGCACCCGGTTCTCCTCGAGCGGCTGAATCACGTCGCTGGTGCAGGCGCTGAAGAAGGAGCAGAAGCTCTCTGGGGTGGCCTCGGTTCGGCCGTACGACACGGTGTAGGTCAACGAGAGAGGATTGCGCCGCCGTGGCGTAGTGCGCAGCAGGGCCACGCTCGCCCCGGTCTCCTGGCGCAGATAGACCTTGAACTCCGACCGCCGCTCGTTGAAGATCGAGACGGTTATCGCGTTGTTGGGCGAAAGGAAAGCCGGAGTCCTGATGGACGCGCCGAGGTAATAGTTGACCCGGGCTGAGCCGACCGAGTCGTCCCGCGAGGTGCGGCAGATGTTATTCGCCAGCCCCCAGTCCACCGGGCTGCCGACGCCCACCTTCGACGCCTGGCTGGTGAGGTCGAGAATCCGGCCGCCGCCCAGGAAGTTCCGCGAGGTCCAGCCCAGCGAGCCGCGGAAGCAGTCGTTGGTGGCGTAGCCCAACCCGCCACGGATTCGCCGGAACTTACCTTCATTGACCTGTACCACGAGCGGCACCGAGTCGTCCCCCGGGTGATAGGCCGTGGAGTCGATGTTGACCGTGGCAAAGCGGAACAGATCCGACTCATAAAGGTTTCGCTGGCTCTGAAACAGCTCTTCCTGGGAGTACCGCCGGCCCGGTCGCGATACCAGAAGCTTTCGCACCAGCGAGGTGTCGATACGCTGGGCCCCGACGACATGGATCCGGCCGATCACGGCCCTGCCGTCAGCTTCGGCTTCGAATGTGACCGATGCAGTCTTGGATTCCTTGTTGCTCTCGAACGCGGAGAACACCCGGGCGGAGGGATGGCCCCGGTCCCGGAGGCGCCGGGTGATGGAATCGGCGGTCGCCTGCATGGTGAATCGATTGAATGGGTCACCCTGCTGCAGCGGGAGGTCCAGCACGATCGCCTTTCGCAGCCGTGGGGGCAGCGAGTCCAGGCCGTTGACCGCGAGCGAGGTCACCACAATGGGATTGCCTTCGTGGATCTTGAACTTGACGTAAACATCCTGCGGTGTGCGCCGGACCAGTGTGTCGATCACCGCGTCGGGATATCCGCTGCGCCGGTACAACACCACGAGCCGCACGACATCACGGCGAAACTCCTGCGCGTCGAAGTACCGCTTGGCGCCGAGAAACCCCAGCGAGCGAAAAAAGAACGCGCGAGCGAACCAGCTGGAGTTGGTCGTGACGATCGCGCTGGCAAGGATATCGCTAGCGATCGCCTCGTTGCCCTCGAACTTGAGTTGGCGGACCACGAGCTGGGTCTGCTGCGCCATCGCAGGAACGGCCAGGGCGAGCGCCAGCAGCAGCCCGGCAAGCCGGACCCCGCGTATCCGAGACGGCCGGTCGCGCCGACGCAGGTGACTGGGAATGCCACACTCCAGGACGAGGGTTCCAGGCTGGCCGGTGCACCGAGAGCAGATTGACAGGCGTGCCGTAAGCCCGGTAGTTTGACGGTCTTACACCTTAGAGTCAACGCCGCGGTGTAGCCGGCCCCCCCTGCTGCCTCGGCCAGCCGACGTGTTGGCCTGCTATCTCCCTGCCATTCCGCCATCGAGCGATGCACCGATTACTTCTCGGCCTCACTGCTGTCGTACTAACCGGCTGCTCCGACGGGGCCGATCGGGTGAGCCTGAATTACTTCTTCAGCTACGATCCCCGATCGCTGGACCCTGCCTTGTCCACCGACGTGCCGACCGGTGAGCTCGTGGCACTCCTGTTCGACAACCTGACGCAGTTCGACGCCGATGCCCAGCTGGTTCCGGGGTTGGCCCGGTCCTGGGAGACGGACGCCGCGGGCCGGAGCTACACCTTCCACCTCCGGCAGGATGCCCGCTTCCACGACGGGCGGCCGGTGAAGGCTGCGAACGTGCGGGCGTCGATGCTTCGAGCACTGGCACCGGGCACCACTGGTGGGCGGAGCTGGCCGCTGTATCCGATCCGGGGCGCCCGCGAGTATGCTGCCGGCAAAGCCAAGGACGTCGAGGGCCTCAGGGTGCCGGATGATTCGACCGTGGTTCTGACTCTCGAAGAGCCGCTCAACATCTTTCCCAAGCTGCTCGCCATGCCGGTCGCCGCGATCGTCCCGACGCCGACTCCCGCCGATTTCGACCAGCAGCCCAATGGCAGCGGGCCCTGGAAGTTCGTGTCCTGGTCTCACGATGACGCCGTCGTCCTGGCCCGGAATGAGACCTACTGGGGTGGCGCTCCCAAGTCCGACACGCTCCGGATCCGGATCATCCCCGAGCCACTCACCCAGGCCGCGGAATACGAAGCCGGTCAGCTGAGCGTGGTCGAGGTGCCGGTCGGTGAAACCCGCCGCTGGCAGGAGACTCGCGCGCACGAGCTTCAGCGGCGCCCGGCACTCCGCGATCTCTACGTGGCGATCAATACTACGCGCGGCCCCCTGAAAGATGTGCGCGTGCGGCGCGCGCTGAACCTCGCCATCGACGTACCGACGCTCCTCACCACTCTTTTTGCGGACCGGGGAGTGCGATCGGCCGGGTCACTGCCACCCGGGATCGCCGGCTACGACTCGACCCGCGCTCCGTACCCGTATGACCCTGCCAAGGCGAAGAAGCTCCTGGCCGAGGCCGGATATCCCAATGGGTTTGCGCTGAAGCTGTGGCGAACCCAGCGCGCCGAGCTGGCCCGCCTGGCGCAGTCGATCCAGCAGGGGCTCGCCGAGATCGGGGTGCGGGCCGAGATCGTGGAGCGGGACGCCTCCAGCGCGCGCGCTGCGGTGCGAAACGGAGAAGCCGACCTGTTCCTGACCGACTGGTATGCCGATTATCCGGACCCGGAGAACTTTAACTACCCGCTTTTTCACTCGCGCAACAAGGGACCCGGTGGCAACTACGCCTTCCTCGCCGATCCCGGTCTGGACTCGATGATCAGCCGCGCCCGGGCGACAACCGACGAAAATGAGAAGACTCGGCTGGCCCGCGACATCGACGCCCGCGTCTTCGAGCTGGCGCCCTGGATCTTCCTCTGGTTTCCGGTGGACGTGTGGGCCGCGCAGCCTGATCTCAAGGGCTGGCGCATCCCGCTGGTTTTTACTGGCCAGCGCTGGATGCAGGCCGAGCGGACCAAGTGAGCCGCTTCCTTCTCTACCGTGTCCTGCTTCTCGTTCCCACGCTGCTCGGCGTATTGCTGGTCACCTTTCTGCTCCTGTACGTGGCCCCGGGCGATCCGGTTCAGGCCATGGTCGGTGAACGGGCCGACCCGGAAACTCTGGCTCGGCTTCGCGCCGAGCTGCATCTGGATGACCCTCTCCCCAAGCAGTTCCTGCACTACGTGAGCGGCGTCCTTCGAGGCGACCTCGGCACCAGCTACATCACGCGCCGGCCTATCCTGCGCGACTTGCTTCAACGTTTCCCCGCCACCCTCCGCCTGGCTGGCGCCGCGATGCTCTTCGCGGCCACCGTGGGAATCAGCATCGGGGTCTACGGCGCCTGGCGCCCCGGCAGCTGGGCCGATCGCGTGGCCGCGCTGGGTGCATACCTCGGCGTGTCGTTCCCGGTGTACTGGGTGGGCCTGATCCTGATCCTGGTGTTCGCCGTGAACCTACGCTGGCTCCCTCCATCCGGCTCCGGAGGGCTGCTCTACCTCATCCTCCCGGCGTTTACCCTCGGGATGCGATCGGTTGCCTTTCTCTCGAGGATGACGCGGGCGGCAATGCAGGAGGTGCTGAGGAGTGACTTCATTCGCACAGCGCGTGCCAAGGGACTCGCGGAGAGCCGAGTGGTTCTTTCACACGGATTCCGGAACGCGTTGCTCCCTGTGCTCACGGTGATTGGGCTCGACTTCGGCAGCTATCTGACCGGCTCCATTCTCACCGAAACCATCTTCTCATGGCCCGGCGTCGGCCGCTATGTCCTCACCGCCATCGACAAGCGTGACCTCCCCGCGATTCAGGGGAGTATCCTTTTCCTTAGTGTGGTCTTCGTGATCGTAAACCTGCTTACCGATTTGTTGTATGCCCGGGCGGATCCGAGGGTAGCGTATGACTAGCGGGAAGGACGGGAAGGGCGGGAAAGGCGGGAAGGACGGGAGGGGTGGAAAGGTGTTCCGG
>JAXDMF010000086.1:0-11082 GCA_034666205.1 Gemmatimonadales bacterium | reverse complement strand
CATCGGGATCCTGGAGCACAGCCACCGGGGCAAGCTGTTCGAGGGCGTCATCAACGAAGCGGAGCAGGCCTGCCGGAGTCTGGGAGGGATTCCAGATAACTATCGGGTCCTGTTCCTCCAGGGCGGCGCGTCGCTTCAGTTCGCCATGGTGCCGATGAACTTTCTCTCGGCCGACCGGACCGCAGATTATCTGGTGACCGGGGTGTGGTCCCAGAAGGCTGTCAAGGAGGCCAAGCCGCTGGGGAAGGTCCATATCGCAGTAACCGGCGAGGCCACCAACTTCGATCGGATTCCCCGGCCGGAGGAAATCCGGTACTCGGCCAACCCGGCCTACGTGCACATCACTACCAACAACACCATCTATGGGACCCAGTGGCGCACGGAGCCGCCGGTGCCCACTGGGGTCCCGCTGGTTGCCGACACCTCGAGCGACATGTACAGCCGCCCGATCGACATTCGTAAGTACGGGATTATCTACGCCGGCGCGCAGAAGAACCTCGGGCCATCGGGCGTGGTGCTGGTGATCATCCGGGACGATCTGGTCGAAGCCGGCTCGAAGACGGTCCCGACGATGTTGCAGTACCGCACCCATGCCGGTGAGAACTCGCTCTACAACACGCCGCCTACGTTCGGCATCTACGTGATGGGCGAGGTGTTCAAATGGATTCAGGCTGAGGGCGGTCTGGCAGGCATGGCCGAGCACAACGAAGCGAAGGCCCGGCTGCTCTACGAGTTTATCGACAACAGCGATTTCTTCCGGGGTACCGTGCAGCCCGACAGCCGCTCGCGGATGAATGTCTGTTTCCGCGCTCCCACCGAGGAGCTGGAGGCGAAGTTCATTTCCGAGGCCACCAAGCGCGGCCTGGACGGGCTAAAAGGGCACCGCTCGGCAGGCGGCATGCGAGCCAGCATCTACAACGCATGTCCCCGGCGTGCGGTCGAGGCGCTGGTGGCGTTCATGAAGGAGTTCGAGCGGGCCAACCGGGGAGTCGGGGCCGCTAAGCAGCCAGCGACCTGATCAGCTCGGCGTTGGTCTTGTTGCGGCGGAGGTCGGTCAGCAGGTCGTTCATCGCGTTGATTGGTGTCATGCCGGCAAACCGCTCGCGCAGCACTCTCGATGCGGCGAGCGCCTCCTCCGGGAGCAGCAGCTCCTCCCTCCGGGTGGAGCTCCCCACCAGGTCGATGGCGGGATAGACCCGCCGTTCGGCCAACTCCCGGCTCAGCACCAGCTCGCTGTTCCCGGTCCCCTTGAACTCCTCGAAGATCACCTGATCCATCTTGCTTCCGGTGTCCACCAGGGCGGTGGCAATGATGGTGAGCGATCCCCCGCCTTGGGACGGGTCGATCCGCCGGGCGCTGCCAAGAAACCGCTTCGGCTTCTCCAGCGATTGCGCGTCCAGCCCGCCGGAGAGCGTACGACCAGTTCCCTTCTCGACCGTGTTGTAGGCTCGGGCCAGCCGGGTGAGCGAATCCACGATGAGCACGACGTCATCGCCCAGCTCGACCTTTCGGCGAGCCCGCTCCAGCGTCAGTTCAGCCAGAGCCACATGTCGTTGGGCCGGGTTGTCGAAGCTCGAGGCCACCACCTCACCGACCCCGGCTGCCTCCATCTCGAATACCTCTTCCGGGCGCTCGTCCACCAGCAGGATGAAGAGGTCGGCTTTCGGATAGTTCGCGCTGATCCCCTCGGCGATGGAGGTGAGTACCATCGTCTTCCCCGCCTTGGCCGGGGCGACGATGAGAGCGCGCTGGCCTTTTCCCAGAGGACAGAGCAGATCGATGACCCGGTTGGTGAAGTCCGGCTGTCCCGCGCGCGAGCCTCCTGCCTCGAGGAGCAGCTGCTCGTTCGGGTGCACCGCGCCCAGCCGGCTGAATTCCGGCCGTTCTCCCAGGGTCTCCGGCGGCCTGCCGTGTACCGCCGTGATCGTCTCCAGCGACGGACCTTTACCCTTCGATCCCGGGTGGACAGTGCCGTCGATCTCATCTCCGGTGCGAAGTCCGAACTGTCGGAGCAGGCGCTCACCCACGTGCACGTCCCCCTGCGACGGCAGATAACTCGCCTCGCGCCGGCGCAGGAAGCCACTCCCCTTCCCGGCGATCTCGAGGACGCCGAGCATCAGGCTGCGGCCGTAGCGACCGAGCGCTTTATCCGGCTCAGGATGGCGGTGAGTCCCTGGGTGCGGGTCATGCCCAGCGTTTCACTGAGGCCGAGCTGATCGAGGAGGTCGTCGGGCAGCTGGGCAACCGCCTCGGGCGTCTGATTGTCGAGCGTTCGCGCGAGCAGAGAGATGAAGCCGCGGACGGTAGGTGATTCGCGGGGCACATCCGCGTGGATGTGTACCCGGCCCTGGTCCACCTCGACCCAGAGATAGACCGGGGTCTGGCACTCGTGTACCCGGTTGTGTCCTTGCTGCTTTTCAGCCTCGTAGCGCTCCGGGAGTGGAGGGAGCCTCTTGGAGTAGTCCAGTAGCGTTTCGAGCCGGGTCTGGCGATCGGCTGCCTTGAAGCGTGGTATGAGGGACTCCAGGGACGGCATGGGGGGAACGCTCGAAGTAGGGCCTCCTAGGAAGCTGTCATGCCCGCGCCTTCGTGGCTATCCCTCCGGGTCCGTTCCTGCTCGAGAAGCTGCCGCTTCCGGTCCACCCCCCAGCGGTATCCACCCAGCTCGCCGCTCTCCCGCACTGCGCGGTGGCAGGGGATCACGAGGGCTAGACGGTTGCTGGCGCAGGCCCGCGCCACCGCCCGCGCGGCGGTGGGGCGGCCCAACTCCTGGGCGATAGCCTGGTACGAGCGGGTCTCGCCAACCGGAATCCGACGCAACGCTTCCCACACCTGCCACTGGAAGGCGGACCCAGCGACATCGAGCGGAAGTCCGACCTGATTGCTCGAACCGCTGAGCCGCTCCACCACGTTCTGGGTGTAGTCCCGCAGCTCGTTGTCGTCCCGCTCGAGGACGGCGGCCGGGTACTCACGGCGAAGGGCTGACTCGAGCGGCTCGGCGTCGTCGCCCAGCATCACGGCGCACAGACCGCGATCGGTGGCGGCGGCCAGCAGGTGCCCGGCCTCCGTCGGTACGATGGTATAACGGACCCGCATTCCCCGGCCGCCGTTTCGGTAGGTCCCCGGCGTCATCCCCATACCTGAGCGCGCGTGCTCGTAGGCGCGGCTGCCGGAGCCATAGCCGGCTTCGTAGGTTGCTCTGCTCACCGTGTCTCCCTCCCTGAGTCGCGATTTCATGCGTTCCATTCGCCGGGCGCTCGCATACGCCTTGGGTGTCACCCCGAGCACTCGCTTGAACGTGCGCTGGAGGTGGTAGGGGCTCATGTGGACGACCCGGCCGAGCTGGTCCAGCGTAACCGTCTCATCCCAGTGCTCATCGAGGTACTCACGAGCATGCTGTACTTGCCGATCGGAGGTACGCCGACTGCTGCGTGGCTCGCAACGCCGGCATGCTCGATATCCCGCGGCCTCGGCCGCGTCCGGGGTAGGGAAGAAGCTCACCCGTCGCTGGGCGGGCCGCCGTGACGGGCACGAAGGCCGGCAGTAAATGCGGGTAGAAGCCACACCATAGACGAACTTTCCGTCCTGGCCGGGATCTCTCTCCAGCACCGCTTCCCATCGTCTCTGGTCGGCCGTGGGGGCCGCATGGTGCTCCGTCACAGACATGGCTCCTCCCTCGTGCCATGATGCTACTATGGGGCGCCGCTTCTCACTACCCGGTTCTTGCGCTGGAACTTCCTAAGCCAGGCGGTCGTTACAAACTACCAGCACTGCCTCGCGCCAACTCGCGGACCTGCTGGAACCGCCGTATCATAGGGATAGGCCTCTCGACGGGCCGAGCTGGACCAGGCCCCGGAGATACCATGACCGCCATTGCCACCCCCAGCCGTATCGACCCTCGCCTTATAGCCGATCAGCTCCTCGAAGCGCGCGCCAGGACGTTGCTCCTCCTTGCGCCGCTCACCGACGAGGAGCTTCGGGCGCAACACGATCCCCTCATGAGCCCGATCCTCTGGGACCTGGGGCATATCGCCTATTTCGAGGAGCTCTGGCTTACTCATAACCTCCAGGGCCCCATAGAGTTCGTTGAGATGCCGGGGCTCTTCAATCCCTTCGAGCACCCCCGGAGCGAGCGGGGAGCGCTGCCCCTCCCGGGGTTGGCTCACTGCCGCGAGATCATGGACGAGATCCGGGGCCGGGTGCTCGGCCGTCTGGCCATCACCGACTTCGACCCAGCCAATCCACTGCTGCGGGATGGTTACGTCTACCAGATGGTGCTCCAGCATGAGTACCAGCA
The DNA here is from genome assembly GCA_034666205.1 of Gemmatimonadales bacterium. Taxonomy (GTDB): domain Bacteria; phylum Gemmatimonadota; class Gemmatimonadetes; order Gemmatimonadales; family GWC2-71-9; genus CAVVWJ01. The sequence continues at coordinate 6,785 of JAXDMF010000086.1, read as the reverse complement.
CAATGAGACCATTCTGCAGACACTCCAGCTCAAGCAGGGTCGGCCGTACTCGCCGGCGCTGCGCTATGACGTTCCAGCCGATGGGCCGGTACCAGGGTCTGGCGAGATGACCCGGTTTCCGGGCGGGTTGGTCGAGATCGGTACGGACGACCGCGCTTCGGCGTACGACAACGAACGGGGCAGGCACACCATCCAGATGGGGCCCTTCTGGATCGACGTGCACCCGGTGACCAACGGTGAGTTCGAGGGCTTCGTAGAAGCCGGCGGATACTCGAACCGTGAGTACTGGTCCGATGCAGGCTGGGATTGGTTGCAGTCATCGGCCGTTATCGCGCCGAAATACTGGACCAAGGTAGACGGTGTTTGGGCAACCCGATCCATGGACCGGACCGGCCCGGTACCGGCGTCTCACCCCGTCTGTCACGTGTGCTACTACGAGGCCGAAGCCTTCGCCCGATACGCGGGCAAGCGGCTCCCGACCGAGCTGGAGTGGGAGGCCGCCGCGTCCTGGAACCCCGAGACCGGCGCCAAGCAGGGCTTCCCCTGGGGAAACCAACCCGCCTCGAAGGATCTGGCGAACATCGATCAGTTGTCGTTCGGTACAGCGCCCGTGGGGAGCTATTCGAAGAATCTGTCGCCCGTCGGATGCTCCGGCATGATCGGCGACGTCTGGGAGTGGACCTCGAGCGATTTGCAGCCGTACCCGGGCTTCGAAAGCTTTCCTTACAAGGAGTACTCCGAAGCGTTCTTCGGCAGCGAATACAAGGTGCTCCGCGGCGGTTCGTGGGCCACCCGACCGGGCGCGATCCGGAACACCTTCCGGAACTGGGACTACCCTATCCGCCGCCAGATCTTCAGCGGCTTCAGGTGTGCTCGCGATGAGTAGCTCGATCCAACCCAAGTGGGGCCGCACAGCGGTCCGGGCACCGCGGCACCCGAATCCCCGCATGCTGGCAGAGGTCGCTGCCGGGCTGGCTGCTCCGCAGAAAGAGCTTCCACCCAAGTACTTCTACGATCACCGTGGCTCCGAGCTGTTCGAGGAGATCACTCGGCTCCCAGAGTACTACCCCACGCGCACTGAGCGGTCGCTGCTGGAAAGCTGGATGCCCACACTCATATCCGAGCTGGGTACCCGGACACTGGTCGAGCTCGGCGCCGGAAGCGCGGAGAAGAGCCGGATCATTCTCAGTGCGATGCGAGCGGCCGGGACGGCCGGTCTGTACGTACCGATCGATGTCAGCGCCAGCTTTCTGGACCTGACGGCCAGCCGGCTCCGCCGTGAGTATCCGGGCTTGAGGGTGGAGCCTGCGGTGGCTGATATCTCCGAGGAGTTCGACCTCTCCCGGGCGGTTCCTCATCCTGCCCTCTACGCCTTTCTCGGCGGTACCATCGGCAATTTTTATCCGCCAGCGGCAATCCGGCTGCTGCGGCGGGTGCGTTCCGCGATGCACCCCGCCGACCGCTTCCTCATGGGCGTGGACCTCCGGAAGGACGTCGCGCTGATCGAGGCGGCCTACAATGACTCTCAGGGGGTCACGGCCGAATTCAACCGAAACATGCTGCTGGTGCTCAATGACGAATTGGGAGCCGACTTCGATCCCGATGCATTCGAGCACCTGGCCTTCTACGAGCCGTTGACTCACCGGATCGAGATGCATCTGGTCTCGAAGGTGGAACATGAGGTGAGGGTGCCGGGGATTGGGCTGGTGGGCTTCAGGCAGGGCGAATCATTACGAACCGAGATCAGCTGCAAGCACGACCGCCGGAGCGTGGGCGACCTGTTCGCCGCAGCCGGGCTCCGGATCGAGATCTGGCGGCCCGATCCCAACGCGCTATTCGCGCTCGTGGTGGGAGCGGCGGTATGAGCACGTTGACCCGCGCGGTGCTGGCTACACAGCTTGCCGAGAGCACGTTCGCGGGCCCAGTCAGCAGCTCGCTCACGCCGCGCCGGCTTGGCGCGGAGGTCGAGTTCATACCGGTGGAGTCGCTCAGCGGGCGCCGCTGCCCGATCGAGGCGGAGGACGCGCTGGCCACCCTTCCGTTCCTCCGCCGTTACGGGCTGAGGCAAGGCTGGCACGAAGGCTGTACCTCCAAGGGAACGCCGTGCTTCAGCTTGCCGATCGGTGGATCTCTCACATTCGAGCCCGGGGGCCAGCTGGAGTACAGCTCGCCACCGTGCCGCTCGGCCAGCTCGCTGCTCGCACTGCTCCGTGCGGTGGTTCTTCCGCTTCGCGCGGCTGCCGCCGGCGAGGGGATCGATCTTCTCCCGGTCGGCATCGACCCCATCAACCCCGCGGAACAGGCCCCGCTGCTGATTCATGCCAAGCGCTACGAACGAATGGCCGAGTACCTGGGGCGACGGGGCCCCGCGGGCGCGCGGATGATGCGGCAGACCGCCGCGTTCCAGGTCAGTCTGGATTTCGACGACGAACCCTGGCTCCGCTGGCGGGTTCTTAACGCGGCGACGCCGTACGTGATAGCGATCTTTGCCAACTCTCCGATCTACGCCGGCGAACGTACCGACTACCAGAGCACGCGAGCCCAGGTCTGGCGTGCCCTCGACCCCACGCGCACCGGAATTCCCTACGACGAGCGAGATCCGGTCGGTGCGTATCTGGAGTTTGCGCTGGCCGCTCCGGCCATCCTGTACCCGGCAATCGAGGGAGAACACCGGCCTTTCGGGGAGTGGCTGGCCCGAGCCAATCCGACGCCCGATGAGTGGCAGGACCATCTGAGCACGCTTTTCCCCGAGGTCCGTCCCCGGGGGCATCTGGAGCTTCGGTCGGCCGACTCGATTGCACCGCACTGGTATGCGGCCCCGCTCGCACTCACTGCCGGAATCCTTTACGATCCCGCCGCGCTCCGGGCCACCGCCGATCTGCTGGGCGCTCCCGATCTGGGGCTGCTCGAGCGCGCCGGCCGCTGTGGGCTGCACGATCCTGCGATTGCCCGCATGGCCGCGGACCTCTTCGAGGTCGCGCTCCAGGGCTGCCGCGGGCTCGGCCCCAGGTACTTCCACCCTTCCGACCTGGAGCAGGCAACCGCGTTCTTCGAGCGATACACTCGCCGGGGCCGCTCCCCCGCCGACGACATGCTGGAGGCAGCAATCGCGGCCTGATCTCCGTCAGCACGCGGCCCCCTGTGAGCGTGGTCACCCATCCAGCCTGTACTGCGCCTTACTATATCGGTTCGTTTCCAATTCCGGCCAACGCAGCGCTGCGCACGAGAGCGCAACGTGCCGGGGGTCTACACCAGGGTGGAGGTGCGGTGACATGACGGGGTCAACTAGTGGAGACAGCTCGCCGAGAGGCGCCGAGACGATTGGCGTGATCGTAGTGGCGTTGTTCGAGGAACGCTCCGAGGCCGAAGGCGCGATCCGCGATCTCAAGAATGCCGGATTCACCAACGAACAGATCGGAGTCGTTACCCAGGACAGGGTCGAGGCAGAGAAGGCTCGTAGCGAGGGGAGTTCCGTCGATGACGAGGCGGGGCGGATTGTGGAGGAAACCGCCAGTGGGCTGGCGGAAGGCGCCGCTGCCGGCGCGCTTACCGGTGGCGTCATCGGCGGCCTGGTGGGGCTGGTCAGCTCGCTGCTGATTCCGGGCCTCGGCCCGCTGGTGGTCGGAGGGGTGCTCGCATCCACCCTCATGGGGATGGGCGTCGGCGCGGCCACCGGTGGGTTGGTCGGGGCCCTGGTGGGCATGGGAGTGCCGGAGGAGGATGCCAAGTATTTCGATGCCGGACTCCGTGATGGCAGGACCCTGCTGACGGTGAGTGGGAGGGATAGGGCACCTCAGGCGGTTGCGATCCTCGAGCGTCACGGCGCCGATCTGGGTCCGTCCAAATCGCGTGCCTCGAAAAGCTCCGATCGGTATGAGGGCCAGGAGCGGCGGTCCCGTTTCGATGCCGCATACGTGGGCCCGGAACGGCGCCTCATAGGCGTGTGAACTCGGCACAGGGGGGGGAGCGCGTGAAAGCCGTCCGAGTTCACCAGACCGGTGGTCCCGAAGTCCTGAAGTATGAAGAGGTGCCCAAGCCCTCCCCCGGCGTGGGACAGGCTCTCGTACGGGTCAACGCCATCGGGGTGAACTTCGTTGAGGTGTATCAACGGAGTGGCCTCTACCCGCAGAACCCTCCCTTCATTCCCGGATCCGAGGCCGCAGGTATTGTCGAGCAGGTAGCCGGCGACGTCACCAGCGTGAAGGTGGGCCAGCGAGTAGCCTCGGTGAGCTTTATGGGCGCCTATGCCGAGTACGCGCTCGCACCGGCCGACCGGCTGGTTGTATTGCCGGACCGAGCCAGCGAACGCAACGGTGCAGCGGTCATGCTCCAGGGAACGACGGCGCATTACCTGACTCATTCGACGTACGCGTTGTCCTCCAGCGACACCTGTCTGGTGCATGCGGCGGCCGGGGGCACGGGATTGTTGCTCTGCCAGATGGCACGGCGGCGCGGTGCCAGGGTGATCGGGACCGTTTCGACCGAACAGAAGGCCGCCCTGGCCCGCACGGCTGGTGCCGATGAGATAATTCTCTATACCAGCCAGGACTTCGTCGCCGAGACAAAGCGACTGACGGGAGGAGCCGGAGCTCAGGTGATCTATGACTCGGTTGGCAAGACAACGTTTCTCAAAGGGTTCGATTGCCTGGCCCGCCGTGGCATGATGGTGCTCTATGGGCAGTCGAGCGGCCCGGTGGATCCGTTCGATCCCCAGATCCTCAATCAAAAGGGCTCGCTTTTTCTCACCCGGCCCACCCACGCTCACTACGTCGCGACTCGGGCCGAGCTGCTCGAGCGCGCCGACGTTTTGCTCGGCTGGGTGGCCGATGGCACGCTCGAGCTGCGTATTGAACGGGAGTTTCCTCTTGCCGACGCGGCGGAGGCTCATCGTGCGCTCGAGTCCCGGCGCACGACAGGCAAACTGCTGCTGATTCCGTGACCGGCGCGCTTCCAGCGCTGGTCTCGACCGAGTGGTTGGTGTCCCGGCTGGGCTCACCCGGCTTGCGGGTGGTGGATGGGTCGTGGTACTTGCCGGGAAGCGGTCGCAATCCCGCGGCTGAGTACGCGGCCGGCCACATTCCGGGTGCGGTGTTCCTCGACCTGGACGCAACCAGCGATCAGGCCACTCCGTTGCCGCACATGCTCCCCCCGGCCTCTGACTTCGCTGACCGAATGATGCTGTTGGGTCTGAACCAGTCCGATGACATCGTCGTGTACGATGGGTCCGGAGTGAACCTCAGTGCGCCTCGGGTCTGGTGGACCTTCCGCACATTCGGGCACCGTCGAGTGGCGGTGCTGGATGGCGGGATGCAGAAATGGCGCAGCGAAAATCGCCCGATTGAACGCGGCGTGGTCCAGCTGCCTCCGGGCCGTTTTACTGCCCAGCTTGATGCGGCGTCGATTCGGGATCTCGCCGCGGTGCGTGGCAACCTCGAGAACGGCGCCGAACAGCTGGTGGATCTCCGGTCCAGTGGCCGCTTCATCGGGGTCGAGCCGGAGCCCAGGCCGGGCCTTCGCGGCGGTCACATACCCGGGAGCCGGAATCTTCCCTTTACCGAGCTGGCCGGCCCCGACGGAACCATGCTGCCACCCGACCGGCTGCGCCGGCGGATTGAAGCGGCAGGCATCGATCTCACCCGGCCAATCGTGGCGACGTGCGGTTCGGGTACCAGCGCCTGCGCCCTGGTCCTGGCGCTCGAGCTGCTTGGCCGGCCGGCAGCCGTCTACGACGGTGCCTGGGCCGAATGGGGCGGCCGGCCCGACACCCCGGTTGAATCGGGCTCCTCACCGGAGGTCTGATGGCCCAGCCGACGCTTCCCACCAATCAAGGAAGTCGCAGCGCTTCGGTGCAGCTCAGCTCCCGGCAGGCCATGGGCTGCGTCGTGCTCTTCCTCCTGCCGTTCGCCGCGGCGGGCACTTTCTGCGCGGTGCAGGCAGTGCGGTTGGCCCATGCCGGGGTCTGGCGTGACGCCATCTTTCTCGGCGTCGGGGCGCTCACATTCGGTGGTGTCGGATTCGGTGGCCTGGCAGGAATGCGGGTAGCGTATCGACGAATGACGGAGGCGGGGGCGCTGCAGGCGTCACACCCGAAGGAGCCGTGGCTTTGGCGCCGGGACTGGGCCTCGGGACGAATCGAAGACACTACCCAGAACACCCTGCTGGCCGCATGGATCTTTGCCGCGTTGTGGAACCTGATCAGCCTGCCGAGCGCCTACCTCGGTGTGCGGGCTGCGCTGTATGAAGGGAAGCCCGCGGCCTTCATGGCCCTGCTCTTCCCGCTCGCCGGTACCTGGCTGCTGGTGCGGGCCATCAAGGTCACGCTGCGCTATCGGAAATACGGCATCTCCCGGCTCGAGCTGTCCACCATTCCGGGCGTGATCGGGCACAGCCTTGTCGGCAGGGTCCGGGCCTCTCTCGACCTCCAGCCGGCTGAGGGTTTTCAGCTCATCCTGACCTGCGTCCGCCGGGTGACTACGCGGAGCGGCAAGAGCAACTCGACCTCGGAGACCACCCTGTGGCAGGAAGAGCGCCGAGTCCGAGGCGAACAGAACCGCGACTACGCCGGGATGGGGACCAATATACCGGTGAGCTTCGAGCTTCCGTCTGATGCGGTGGCCAGTGATCCCGACAACCCCAATAACCGGGTTCTCTGGCGGCTGGAGGTCTCCGCCAGCGTTCCTGGCGTCGACTACGAGTCCACCTTCGAAGTACCCGTGTTCCGCACGCCCGAGAGCGACCAGCCCCCATCGACCGAGACCGAGCGGCTGGTGTCAGACGCTGCTCCT
>JAXDMF010000085.1:0-3504 GCA_034666205.1 Gemmatimonadales bacterium | reverse complement strand
AGGCAACATTGCGGAGCGATCTGGTCCATACGCTGCAGCACATAAGCTTCCTGGGAACCGGCCTGCTCTTCTGGTGGGCTCTGCTGCGGGGTCGCGGGGGCAGGATCGGCAGACCTGCGGCAGTGCTCTACCTCTTCACCACATCGGTGCACACCACCGTGCTGGGCGCGCTGCTCACTTTTTCCTCTCGCGCCTGGTATCCCCTCTACGCCCCGGCCACAGCCGCATGGGGACTCACCCCGCTGGAGGACCAGCAGCTCGCCGGGCTCATCATGTGGGTACCCGCCAATCTTTCGTATCTGATAGCGGCACTGGTGATCGCGAGCGCCTGGCTGAAGGAGCCCGCTCCCAGAGTTGTGCTCGGGTGAGTCCGGCCCTGCTGCTCATCTCGCTGGTGTTGCTGGCGGCCTGCAGGGGCTCGCCGAGGGAGCAGGCTCGCAAGCTGAACCAGACCCAGAAGTCGTGGGAAGCAACGGCGCGGCTGACGACAGAACTGTTGCAGAGGAACGCGGTGCCGGCCAAGTATGCCCGGCAGACGCTCGATGCCGCCACACAGGAGCTGGAAAAGAGCCGTCAGAAGGCCGAGAAGCTCTCTCAATGAGCAAGCTCGTGGAGATCGCACTCGGGCTGGTTACCGGGATCGGAGGCTTTCTCGAGGCCGGCTCTCTCGCCACCTCGGCCCAGGCGGGCGCGGCATTCGGCTTTCAGCTGATCTGGGCGATTGCGTTGGGTACGATATGCGTCGCATTCCTGGTCGAGATGGCCGGGCGGCTGGCCGCCGTCAGCAAGCACACCCTCCCCGACGCAATGCGGGAGCGCTTTGGTATCCGATTCTTCACCGTTCCGCTCGTCGCCGTGGTTCTGGTGTCGTTTCTGGTGTTGGCCTCGGAGATCGGCGGAGTATCCCTCGCCCTCCAGCTGGCAACCGGCATCCGGTTTCAGTGGTGGGCGCCAATCGTGGCCGTGGCGGTATGGCTCCTTCTCTGGGCTCACAACTTCGGCCTGGTAGAGAAGGGCGCGTCGCTGCTGGGGCTGGTTACCCTCGTGTTCATCGTCGGCGTTTTCAAACTCCATACCCCGCTCAATGAGATAGGCACCAACCTCCTGCCCAGTCTGCCGCGTCAGGATGCCGCTCAATACTGGTTCATGGCCGTCAGCATCATCGGCGCATCGGTCAGTCCCTATCTCTTCTACTTCTACTCGGCGGGCGCCATCGAGGATCATTGGGACGAGAGCTACCTGGGAGTAAACCGTCTGATAGCGGGGCTGGGGATGGGATTCGGCGGGTCGATCGCGGTGGCGGTGTTGGCCTGTGCGGCCATGGTCTTTCATTCCCGTGGCATCCAGATCGACAGATACGAGCAGATCCCTCTGCTGCTGGCACAGCCGCTGGGCCGCTGGGGGTTCATTCTGTTCGTCGCATCACTGGGCATCGCCTGCTTCGGCGCGGCACTCGAGATCGCGCTCCAGATAGCCTATCTGATTGCCCAGGGGTTCGGGTGGAAATGGGGAGAGAACCTGAAGCCCCGCGAGGCGGCGCGGTTCAGTCTGATCTATACCGTCATGATCTTCCTGGCCGGCCTGGTGATCTTCACCGGAATCGATCCGCTCAAGCTCACCATCTTCTCCATGGCGCTCACCGCCCTCTCCCTGCCGGTAACGGTGGTGCCGCTGCTGATCCTGATGAATGATCCCAAGTACCTGGGCGACAACGGCAATCATTGGATCGCCAACGCCGCGGTGCTCTTCATCAGCGTACTGGCGTGCATCGTGGCGATCGTGGCGATTCCGCTCCAGCTCATGGGAGGGAGCTGACATGGAGCTGGGGCGCGACATTCTCGACCAGCAAGTGATCGACCGCAAGGGCGAGCTGATGGGCAAGGTCGATGGAATCGTGCTGGAGCTCCCGGACGGGAAGCCACCTCGAGTGGCCCGGCTGGTGATCGGAGGGGGAACCGCAGCCCGGCGGATCCATCCGGGCTTTGCCGACTGGCTGCTCCGATGGCGCCGCGGTTGGGGACCCAAGGACGATGAGCCGCTCGAGGTCCCGTGGTCCAAGGTGCTGAAGATCGGGATCGATGTGAAGGTGGACCTGGATGCGGAGCGCACCTCCGCGCTCGCGTGGGAGCACTGGGTCCGGAAACACATCATCGGCCGGATACCGGGGGCGTAATGGCGCGACGCGCGGTGAAGTTCGAAGACCTGCTTGGCAAGACGGTACGAAACCAGTACGGCCGGGCCATCGGCCGGATCGAGGACGCCCGGATCGAGCCCGATGGAGAGGATTACCTCGTCAAGGAGTTTCTGATCGGCCCGCTGGAGACGCTGCCAAGGCTTCTCGCTTTCATGGGAGAGCTTCCGACCTTTCGCGCGCTGGGGCTCGGCCGCAAGACGCAGGTGCGTCCGATTCCGTGGCACTGGATAGATCTGAGCGACCCAGACCGGCCCGTCCTGACGGCGGAGGACGGTCCTTCCCGCCTTTCCCGCCCTTAGGCTCCCACGTACCTTCCCGCCATGACTGCCACCACACGCGCCCGTCTCGAACTGATCGGGGCGGCGGTGCTCTTCTCCACCGGTGGGGCCGCGATCAAGTGGGCCAACTTCACCGGATGGCAAATCGCGAGCTTTCGCTCAGGGATCGCGGCGCTGGCGCTGTTGCTGCTAGCGCCCGCGGCACGGCGTGGCTGGAGCTGGCGGACAGCGCTGGTCGGCGTAGCCTATGCCGGCTGCCTCGTCCTCTTCGTGTTGGCCAACCGGCTGACCACGGCCGCGAACACGATTTTCCTCCAGTCTACCGCACCGCTTTACATCCTGCTCCTGGCGCCCTGGCTGTTGAAGGAGCCGATCCGGCGGCAGGACCTCGGCTTCATGCTCGCGGTCGGGCTCGGCTTACTGCTCTTCTTTGTCGGGACGGAGCCGCCCGGAGCCACCGCGCCGGATCCGGATCGGGGCAATCTGCTGGCGCTGGCGAGCGGCTTCTGCTGGGCCCTCGCCATCTGTGGTTTCCGCTGGCTCAGCGCCGCGCCCGGGCGGGGATCGCCCTTGGCGGCGGTGGTCTCCGGGAACCTCACCGCCTTCCTCATCACGCTCCCGATGGCGCTGCCGGTGGGGCGGCACCCGGTGGGCGACTGGACCGTGATCGTCTACCTCGGCGTCTTCCAGATCGCCCTCGCCTACGTGTTCGTGACTGCGGCCATCCAGGTGCTCCCGGCGCTGGAATCCTCGGTCTTCCTCCTGATCGAGCCCGTCCTCAATCCGCTCTGGGCCTGGGTGATCCAGCGGGAGACGCCGGGTGCGTGGGCGCTCCTGGGCGGCGCCATCATTCTCGGGGCGACCACACTCAAGGGCTGGACGGAGGGGCGCGGCCGAGTCACCGCGCCGGTGACCTGAGCCATGCGGCATGCCCCACTGGCGTTGATCGAGACGATCCGAATCCGGAACGGCGCGGCCCCGCTCTGGTACCTCCACCTCAGGCGGTTGGCGGTGAGCTGCAAGGCGTTGGGG
>JAXDMF010000084.1:0-4472 GCA_034666205.1 Gemmatimonadales bacterium | reverse complement strand
ACCGTCTGTGCCAGCTCACGGCGCACGGCATGCACCACCTCGGCCTCGATGGCAGGATGAGGGGGAAGCAGCCGGCGGAGCAGTCCCCGGTCCGCGCCTCCTAGATTGAAGATGCCCGCCGCCTCGGTGCCATAGTGCCGCAGCAGATGATCCACGCTCGGCGCGGGTATCCCCAATTCGAGCCCCCGCTCCCGAAACTGACTCAGATCGGCCGCCTCTCCGCCCGGGAGGGGCTCCTCATCGGTACGGGCCTCCGCATGGCGACGACGGCCATCCCGGTGGCGGAGCTCTCGCATGGCCTGATCCACCGCCTCGGCTGCCATCGAACGGTAGGTCGTCAGCTTCCCGCCGACGACCGTCAGCATCCCGCCGGAGCCTTGCACGATGGCGTGCTCCCGGGGTCTGCTCGAGGCAGAGCGACGGCCCTGGTCGACGATCAGTGGGCGAAGTCCTGCCCAGCTGGCGCGGACATCCTCCATGCCCAGTCGGGCGCTGGGAAAGCGGGAGTTGACCGAACGAAGGAGGTAGACGATATCGTCGGCCGTAACTTTGAGGTCATCGGGCGGCTCGACGGTATCGGTATCGGTGGTTCCGATGTAGGAGAGCTCACCCCAGGGAAGGACGAACATGACCCGCCCGTCGATCGGGCTGGTGAACGCGATCGCCTGCCGGTTATCGAGACGGGAGCGGTCCACCATGATATGGGCGCCCTTGGTGGGCTGCACCAGCGGCGTGGCGCCGGAGTCCTCCAGCCGCCGAACCCGGTCGGCCCAGGGCCCGGTGGCGTTCACGACCACGCTGGCCCGGACCACACCATGCTCACCGGTCAGCCGGTCTTCCAGCTGGGCCCCCACCACCCGGCCGGCGGTGCGCTCCAGCGCCCGGACGGACATGTAGTTGGCGACCAGTGCCCCGTGATGGATGGCGGAGCGGGCCGTCGCGATTACGAGCCGGGCGTCGTCGCACTGCGCATCGTAGTAGCGCGCGCCCCCGAGGAGCCCCCGATCCCGGAGCATCGGCTCCGCCTCCAGCATGGCACGCTTGCCCAGCATCCGGTGGGTCCGCACATTGCGGAATAATGCCAGTGTGTCGTACAGCAGCATTCCCGCGGCAAGCCGCCAGAGCGAGACCCGGTCGCCCCGATGAATCGGAAAGACGAAGGGGAGAGGCCACACCAGATGGGGAGCAATCCGCAGCAGCGTGCGCCGTTCCCGGTTGGCTTCCAGCACCAGCCCGAGCTCCCCTTGTTCCAGATAGCGCAACCCACCGTGGATCAGCCGGCTCGAACGCGAGCTCGTTCCTGATCCGAGATCGTTCTGCTCTACCAGCATCGTGCGTAGGCCCCGCATCGCCGAGTCACGCGCGATGCCCGCTCCGTTGATGCCGCCTCCGATGACGAGGAGGTCGGCCGGATGGGCGATGAGCTGTTCCAGCGTCGCGCGTTCTAGAGACCGCTTCCCTTGAACCGGCCCAGTACCTGGTTTCTCTGGCAGGCTCATCGGATACGTTCCGGCGCTCGGGTGTTGGATCTCGCCTGCGGAACGGGACGCCACAGTCTGGCAGCCGCGGCCCGCGGGGCCGCGGTAACGGGGGTGGATCGCGATGGGACGCGGCTGATGCTGGCCCGGCAGCGAGCTGCCGCGGCAAGGCTCTCGATCGACTGGCGCGAGCTGGATCTCGAGCGCGCATGGCCGGAACTGGGCAGTTTTGATGCGATTCTGGTATTCAATTATCTTGACCGAGCCAGCATGCCGCGAATCCTCCGGCTGTTGTCGCCCGGCGGCCTGCTCATCATGGAAACGTTCCTGGAAGCGCAGCGCGACGCGGGGTGGGGCCCGACGTCGGAGAAGCATTTACTGCGTCCGGGCGAGCTGGCCCGCCTGGTGTTCCCGCTCAAGGTCGTCCAGGGCCGTGAGGCGCTCGAGACCGTCGACTCCAGTCGCTGGCAGGCGCTAGCGAGCATCGTCGCTAGAAACAGTAAGCGGTAAGAGGTCAGAAGTGAGAGGGGCGGGCTGGCCGCCCACCGCTCACCGCTCACCTGCTGGTTTCGACGCATAGCAGTATCGATTTCTCCTCTCACTGGGGCCGCATGAACGACTCACGCCCGGGCCGCCGGGTTGCGCTCATCGCCGGTGTCCGGACTCCGTTTGCCAGGAGCGGCACCGTTTTCCGGGACACCAGCGCTGTCGCGCTGGCCCGCCATGCGGCCCGGGAGCTGCTCTATCGCAGCGAGCTGGACGGGCGGGAGATCGACGAGGTCGTATTCAGTCAAGTCGTGCCCTCGGTCCTGACCCCGAATGTTGCGCGCGAGGTGAGCCTGCTGCCTCAGCTCCCGCCAAGCGTGCCCGCGTACACCCTCAACCGCGCGTGTGCGTCCGCCGCCCAAGCCATCAGCAACGCCGCCGACCAGATCACGCTGGGGCACGCCGACGTCGTACTTGCCGGCGGGGTAGAGTCACTGTCCGACCTGCCAATCCTTCACTCCCGCCGCTTCAGCCGGGTTCTCGTCGATGCCAGCAAGGCGCGGAGCTTCGGAGCGCGGGTCGCGACGCTCGGGCGGGTCCGCCCTAGGGACCTGATTCCAGTGACGCCCGCCATCGCGGAGCCCTCGACCGGCGAGACCATGGGCCAGTCGGCGGAAAAAATGGCCAAGGAGAACGGCATCAGTCGCGAGGAGCAGGACCGGATCGCGCTGATGAGCCATCAACGGGCAGCAGCGGCAACGGCAGACGGCCGGCTCACAGCCGAGATTGCGCCCTGGTTTGGCGGTTCCGAGAGCGGTCAGGTGATAACCAGCGACAACGGTATCCGCTCCGATACCTCCTTGGAAGCGCTCGCAAGCCTGCGCCCGGTCTTCGACCGGAAATACGGCACGGTGACGGCGGGAAACTCCTCTCCCCTGACCGACGGAGCGGCCGCGGTGCTGCTCATGTCGGAGGAGAAGGCCAAGTCGCTCGGTCACGAGCCGCTAGCCTACATCCGCAGCTACGCGGTCGCTGCTGTGGACCCCGGCTGGCAGCTGCTCATGGGGCCGGTGTACGCCGTCCCCAAGGCGCTGGAGCGAGCGGGAGTCCCCTGGAATGAGCTGGGGCTGGTCGAGATCCACGAGGCATTCGCCTCCCAAGTGCTCTCCAACGTGCAGGCGTGGGGATCACAGGCCTGGGCCGATCGGCTCGGGTTGTCGTTGCCGGTGGGCGACGTGGATTGGGAGCGGACCAACGTCTCGGGTGGGTCCATCGCAATCGGTCATCCGTTCGCCGCCACCGGTGCGCGCCTGGTCACCACGCTCGCGCACGAGATGCGCCGGAGAGACGTCCAGTTTGGGCTGATCTCGATCTGCGCCCAGGGCGGGATGGGGTATGCGATGGTTTTAGAGAGGAGATAGCGGACCACATGTCCGCCTTCACTACCCAGAACGAAAACGGCATCGCCGTCGTCACCTTCGACTTGCCGGGCGAGCCGGTCAACAAGCTCACCTCCGCGGCCCGGGTCGAGCTCGAGGCGCTACTGAATCAGCTGCGCGACGAGGCAGCGGTCCGTGCGGTCGTACTGATCTCTGGCAAGGCTGACACCTTCATCGCCGGCGCAGACATCGAAGAGTTCACGGCTCTCACGACCCAAGCCCAGGCGGAGCGGCTGAGCTTCGAAGGGCAGGAGACGGTGAGCGGGGTCGAGACGTTTCACAAGCCGATCGTCGCGGCCATCCACGGCGCCTGTCTTGGCGGCGGCCTGGAGCTGGCGCTCGCCTGTCACTACCGGGTCGCAACCGACCACCCCAAGACCCAACTCGGGCTTCCCGAGGTGCAGCTCGGGCTCATTCCCGGGGCGGGCGGCTGTCAGCGGCTTCCCCGTCTCATTGGCGCGCGGGCTGCCCTGGACATGATCCTCACAGGCAAGAGCGAGCGTGCCTCGAAGGCCCTTCGCCTCGGCCTCGTGGACGAGGTCGTCCCCCTCAGTATCCTGCGGCAAGTGGCCGTGGCGGCGGCGGATCGGCTCGCGCGGGGCGGGCTGCCCCGGCGGGGAGGAGGGGGCGGCCTGGCCGGATTGCTGTTGGACCGTACCTCCGCGGGGCGGAGGCTGGTCTATCGCGAATCACGCAAGCAGATCCTCAAGAGAACGAGTGGCCACTACCCGGCTCCGCTCGCGGCACTGGAGGCGGTGCGGGTGGGACTGGAGCAGGGGATTGCCGCGGGACTGGCCGAGGAGCACCGCGCATTCGGCGAACTGGCGGTCGGCGAGGTGTCCCGGAAGCTGGTCCAGATCTTCTTCGCCACCACCGCCCTGAAGAAAGACGATGGAGTGCCGGGGAAGGCGACGCCTCGCCAGATCCGGAGGCTGGGTATCGTCGGCTCAGGATTCATGGGTTCCGGCATAGCGGGCACGGCGGTTCTCAACGTCGAGATCGACACCCGGCTCAAGGATGCCGACCTGGACCGCGTCGGAAAGGGACTGAAGGCGGCCCACGCGCTGCT
>JAXDMF010000083.1:0-6930 GCA_034666205.1 Gemmatimonadales bacterium | reverse complement strand
ATTTACCGCAGGATCACCGGCGCGGAGGTGCAAGCGTAGCGTGCTCGATCTTGGCCCAGGTGTCTGCACCCGCCGGCCGGGTGTTGACGCGGATGGGTCTCTAGCGGACCTTATCCGGTGCTCCCATCTCCACACCCTCTGATCCGGAGTGCTCATGGTATCCCTCGGCTCCCTCTGGCTCCCCATCGTCCTCTCGGCCGTTCTGGTCTTCATCACCAGCGCCGTCGTCCACATGGTGCTCAAGTACCACAATCGCGATTACCACAAACTGCCCAACGAGGACGCTGTCCGCGCCGCCATCCGGGCCGGCAATCCCCCACCGGGGCAGTACATGATGCCCTACTGCACCGACATGAAGGAGATGGAGAAGCCGGAGGTCAAACAGAAGTACATCGAGGGACCGGTCGGCGTGCTGAACCTCCTGCGCCCGGGGCTGCCCAAGATGGGCAAGAACCTCTCCCAATGGTTCGCCCTCACCCTGGTGGTCTCCTTCTTCATCGCCTACGCCGTCGCGCGAGCGATTCCCCCAGGTGCCCGCTACCTGGACGTGTTCTGCGTCGTCGGCCCGATCGGTTTCCTGGCCTACGGCACGGGGCAGTTCGTGAATGCCGTCTGGATGGGGACGCCCTGGCCGGTGGCGTTGAGGTCGGGTTTCGACGCGCTCCTGTACGGGATGGTGACGGCGGGAACGTTCGGATGGCTGTGGCCGCGGTGAGTCGAGACATTACGAACCTGTAACCGTTTCACTCAGCACCAGCATCTCGCGGCCCTTGGCCGGACAGCTATACTATCTCCGTAGGAGTAGAGCGTGCAGCTGCTCGGAGCGAGGAGGCCACGTGCGTAGCAGTCTGGTTCTGATCGCAGGTGGGGCGGCACTGGTGCTCGCCTGCAGCGACGGCGGAACCGGCCCCACGCCCAGTCCGGGCGACGGATCCCGCCTGGCCGCGCAGTTCGAGCGACTCGCCGATTCGGTCGATGCCGGCGGTTACTCTCCCGCAGCCGAAGCACTGCGGCATGCGGCCGAGATCGCCCGGCTCACCGGACACGCCTCGCCGGTCAGTCTCACCATCGACGGCGCCACGCGGAATTTCCTCGCGGTCGCCGAGCAGATCGACTTCCCCAATCTCGAGTGCAGCTGGCCCTCCGATAGCGGCTCGATCCAGCCCGGAGATACCATTGTCGTGCCTCCGGCCGACAGCACCGGCGTGGTCCCGCCCGATGGCGGGGGCGGCGGGGTCATGCCTCCCGACACCAGCATCGTGCTGCCCCCGCCAGGGGAGCCCCCGCCCCCACCCGAGTGCCACGTCGTGGGCACGTACTCCATGCGGACGCTGATCGCCTGGGAGCCGGAGCACATGGCGGAAGTCGTGCGGATCGTCGCGGATGTGGGTAGCAACGCAGTGGCGCCGGGCGTGCCGGACGTGATGGCGGGATTGCCGAGCAACGTTGCAGCCGATCCCTCGGGTCCACCCACTGCCCCACCGGACAGCGCTCCGGGCGGGGGCGGCGGCGGTGTCGGCGGCTATCCCGGGTTCATGGGCGAGTATCTGGTGCGGGATGTGGGAAGCTGGTGGGCGTTCGAAGGCAATCAGTCGAATGATCTCGTGAGCGCAGTCGGCGCCTGCACCCAGGATCGGGCGACGTTCGACTGGGCCGAGTTCAGCTGCGAGGCGGCGAGCTTCCGGTTCGAGTTCGGGATGACGGTGGAGCCCCTTCGCTACGGGCGGCTCACCGGGGCCGCCGATCCACCGACCAGTCCGGAGGGGAACCACACGCTCTCGCTCGGCTCGAGCAGGGTGGACGGGGTGCGGCTGGAGGTAGTCGGCTGGACACCGCCGCCGCTGCCACCGGAGCCGGGACCGGGCCCGGATCCGGTGCCGGTCGATTCCGGCGTGGTGCGGACGTCACTCCGACCCTGACATCGATCAGGCGTTATTCTCGGTCTGCCGCCGTTCCGCCAGCAGCTGCTCGGTAAAATCCAGGCGTTGCTCCAGCTCACTCACCCGGGTCTCCAACGCGTCGATATAGTCCTGCCCATCCTTGCGGCTTCGCGCCGGCACGCTGGGGTGGGTCATCGGAGCATCGTACCGCTCTCTCGAGTACCAGCCCGGGCCATACCCTCGCGGCCCCACCGCTGCATAGTACCCCCACCGACGAAAGGCCCTAAAGGCGAACCAGGCCACCGCCAGCCAGAACACCAATCCGAAGAAGCCCATCGTTCCTCCCTTTATGATGCCTGCCCCGCCGCCGTCCACGCCTGCTCGATTTCGTCCGCGGCTTTACGCAGAATCTCCGCGACCCGTTTCAGCGCCGGATCCTCCGGCCCTCGCCGCCATGCTCTCTTGAAGGTGACCCCCGCGAGATGCACGAAGGCGCCCTGGAGCTCGCCGATCCCGCCGCCGGTGAAGTCGCGTACGGTCTCCCGTACTCGATCGAGGATGTCGTCCAGCAGACCACGATTCTCCTCGAGATAACGCTCCCCCTCGGGCGTCACGTGATAAACCTTCTTGCCGTCAGACTCGTCCGCCTTGATGTAGCCCTCGTCTTCCAGCAGTTGAAGCGTGGGGTAGACCGTGCCGGCCGAGGGGGTGTAGTAGCCGCCCAGCTTCTCCTCGAGCCCCTTGATTACCTCGTACCCGTGGCGGGGCTTTTCCTTGAGCAGGCGGAGGATGACGAACTTCACCTCGCCCGACTCGAACATCTGGGTCCGGCGCCTCGGCCCTTTGCCCTTGGCCTGCCAAGCCCCGGCCCACCAGCGGCCACCGAAGGGGAATCCTGGTCCGAAGCCCCAGTCATCACGCGGGTTACACATTTTGAAGCCTCCGTTAGTGCTTACGCTATTCCGTACGAACCTACGTACGATATATCGTACGCAACAACGGGGAATACGTCAAGGTCTTGCAGAGTCATTGCGAGTGGGCCCTTCGCTGTGCTCGGGCAGGCTTGCCCGCATGGCGATCCGGTGGGTTCACGGCGAGATTGACTTCTCTGTGCGTCCGGCCCGGCACCGGTCGTCCTGAAGCAAATGCGGCACACGTCTCTGGTGCCTAGACCATCCAACCTTGAAGGAATGGCCATGGGTCGAATCCGAATCACGCTGCTCACGTTGTCGCTCGGCCTAGCCGGCGCGTGCGGCAGCTACACCGCTCCCACAAACTCGCAGAACCCACCTCCGCCCATGGTTCAGGCGAACGACATCAACGTCGTCATCGGTGCCTCGGGACTCACCACGACGGCGTTCAGCCCCAACCCCAAGGTGGTGTCACTGGGCGGCAACCCGAGCGTCAGCCTGCGCTGGGTGAATAAGGACATAACGGGTGGCAATTACACGAGCGGCAGCGCCACGGTCCACAACATCACCTCGGACAATGGTGCCTTCACCGCGTCGGGTCCGCTGGGCGGTAACGCGACCTATACGATCGCTCTCACCACCGCCGGCAGTTACCCGTACCACTGCTCGATTCACCCCAACATGGTCGGAACCATCACAGTGAATCCATAGGCGGGCGGGCAGGTTGGCAGGCGGACGGCTTCTGAGGTGCGTCGGAGAGGCTTCGGTAGGGCGGTACGGCGGAGGTAGTCATCGCGAGCGGCGTAGCCGCGTGGCGATCCCGCGGGATTGCTTCGGCGCCTAGGCGCCTCGCAATGACTCCACGTTACTGTCTGTTTCCCTATACCAGATTCATCTTCCTGAGCAACGCCTGGAACCGCGGGTGCGAGTGAAGGGTCGTGAACAGAAACGACCCCTTGATCCCGTGCACGTAGCCGGCCCGCTCCTCGAAGGCTCGCTCGAGAAAATCCATCGCCCGGTCGGCCTCACCCAGACCGGTATAGACATACGCCATGTGATAGGGGGAGACGTATCGCTCCTGCGACAGCTGTTCCAGTTGTCGCAGGACCTCCTGAGCGTTCGCGGTCTTGCCGGTCATCGCGTAGGCCTGCCCCAGCTGGGCCCGGTACATGGTAACATCGGGAGCGAGCGCCGCCGCCCGCTCCAACTCGGCCAGACCCTGCTCCGGCATGCCGCTCTTCAGATACGCCCACCCCAAGGTTGAACGGCCCCTCGGGAAGTCGGGCTCGAACTCGACGCATCGCAAGGCCGCCTCCAAAGCTTCGTGATACCGTCCTGCCCGTAGGAGCGTGGTTGCGACGTCCACCCGGTGGACCAAGGGGTCGAGCTCCTGCGCCCGTTTCCCCAGTGCCAGGGCCTCGTCCCACCGCTCCTGCGCGCCGCAGAGCCACCCATAGTGGTCGTAGATATCGGCTGCGCCCGGATTCAACTGGAGCGCCAGCTTGAACTCCGCCTCGGCACCCGCCCAATCGAAGTCATGGGTGAACTTGAGCAGGGCCATTACCGAGTGGGCCTCTCCCAACTCGCCGTCCAACGCCAGTGCCTTGTTGACCGCCTCCATGCCCTCCTGAAACGCCAGGTCCGGCTTCAGCAAGCCACCGGATGCCCCGGCTGCGAGCTCGGCATAGGCCAAGGCCACCCCGGTGTGGGCCAAGGCATAGTCCGGGTCGATCGCAATCGCCTGCTGAAAGTACTCGATGCCCTTCCGCATGCTCTCCTCGGTATAACGGCTGTAGCAATACCGCCCCTGGAGATAGAGCTGGTAGGCACGGACATCGCTCGTCGGCTTTCGCCGAATCCGAGTCCGCTCGCCCGGCGACAGCTCTGCTTCCAGCGCGGAGGCGATCTGGAGGGCGACATCGGTCTGGATGGCGAAGATGTCAGTGAGCCTGCGGTCATAGGTCTCGGCCCATAGGTGCTGGTCAGCCTCTGCGTCGATCAGCTGGGCCACGATCCGGACCCGATCGCCGGCCCGCCGCACGCTTCCCTCGAGCAGCGTGGCGACCTGGAGCGTGGCCCCGATCTCCCGCAGGCTCTGCTCCCGGTTCTTGAACTGCATGACCGACGTGCGCGAGATGACCTTGAGGGAGCGGATCTTGGAGAGCTGCGCGATGACGTCTTCCGTGATCCCGTCGGCAAAGAACTCGTTCTCCGGATCCGCGCTGAGATTGCGGAACGGCAGCACCGCGACCGAGGGAGACCGGGGCTGCCCGCTGTCCGGCGCAGTGAGCGCTTCGACGAACGCGGCCGCGGATGGGAACCGGTCGGCTGGGGTGGTCGCCAGCGCCTTCATGATCGCCTGATCCACCGCCTGCGGCACGGTCGCCCTGAGCCGGCGCACCCGAGGTATCGGGTCGGTGAACCGCTTGGCGATCATCGCCTGGGCCGTGACACCGGTGTACGGCGGCTCACCCGCGAGCAGCTCATAGAGCACACAAGCGAGGCTGTATACATCGGTCCGGGCATCCAAGGTCCGCTCGCCGGCAGCCTGCTCGGGACTCATATACGCCGGCGTACCGAGCATGATGCCTGTCCCCGTGAGCCTCTCTTCTTCCCCGCTTCCCCGCTTCCCTGCTTCCCCGCCTCCCAGCGCGATCCCAAAGTCCGAGACCATCGCCTCGCCTTCATACAGCAGGATGTTCTCCGGCTTGATGTCGGGGTGAATCAGGCCGTGGGCGTGGGCGTGGTCCAGGGCAGAGGCCACCTGGCGTACGATGGCGATGGCCTGGTCGATCGGGAGCTGCCGCTCGCGGGAGAGCTTCTGTCGGAGAGATTCGCCCCTAACGTAGGGCATCGTGAACCAGAGCAGTCCTGCCCCGCTGCCTGGCTGCCCCGCAGTCCCGCTATCGTAGAGTGGCAAGATGTGGGGATGATTGAGCCCGGCGACGATCTGGATCTCGCGATCGAACCGCTCCCGCCCCAGCACGGCACTGAGCTCGGGTCGGAGCACCTTGATCGCCACCTTGCGGCGGTGCTTCAGATCGTCGGCCAGGTAGACAGTCGCCATGCCACCGCGACCGATCTCGCGCTCGATGGCGTAACGGCCGGCGAGGGCAGAGCTGAGGCTTTCCAATTGAAGAAGGGACATTCTCGAAGATAAGCAGCACAACCGTCACGCGGTGTAGCGCTCCTCCAGGACCTGGAGGTGATGCCGTACGTGTCCCGCGATGATGTAGGCGAGTGCGCGGACGCTGATTGGCTGGTCGCTGGCGGTTCCCCGCCGGTGCCAGGCTTCGGCCGGCAAGTTAGCAAGGAGCGCGATAGTCGCCCGCCTGACGTCGCCCCATTCAGCGGCCAGACCTGCTAGCGTGCGGTCTCCGGCTCGACTTGCCTCAACGTAGGCCTGGTCCTCGAAGCTGGCCAGCGGAGTGCTGTCGCCGCGGCCGATCCGGAGTGCCCGATACGCAAAGACCCGCTCGGTATCGCACAGATGACCGACGATTTCCTTGACGCTCCACTTGTCCGACGCGTAGCGATAATCCCCCCGGATCTCGGGAAACCGGCCGAGACGGTTGAGGACCTGGTCGAGCTGAGCGACGAGAACGGCCACGACGTCTTCGTCCTCGGCGACACGGGCGACGTAATCGGCGAACGCTGGGGCGTACTCGCCAGCCTCAGGGCGGGCCGTTGTGATCATGGATTCTTCGCTTCGCTCAGAATGACACAATCATGGCGACACCCGTCACTACCAGGGCGACAGCCCAGATCAGGTCCAGGTTCAGCCACGCCTTCCGGAGAAACCGCACGCCCACCTTCTCGTACACGATCACTGCGATCAAGCCCGTCACCAGCAGGTAGCCCGCCGTGTGCACCAGCGTCGCCCAGACGCCGCTCCACTCGATATTGGCCACGGCGAGCGGCAGCGCCGACATTTGATGCATCGAGTGAGCTCCGGTCACCGATGGCATCACCAGCGGCAGCACCATCAGCCCGGCCCCGTGGGTGGAGGCCATGAGGAACGACCAGATGGCCAGCTCGCGGGCACCCACCTGCATTCCGCCGAACGTCAGGTGCCTCGAGCGAAGCAGCCGGTAGAGACCGAGCCCGACCAGCAAACCGGCGGTGGCCCAGCGAAGAAC
>JAXDMF010000082.1:0-2627 GCA_034666205.1 Gemmatimonadales bacterium | reverse complement strand
TAGGTCCAGGAGTAGTACTATGAGCCTCGATTCGCTGGAGAGTCTCTTTATCGAGGAGTTGAGAGACATTTACAATGGCGAGAAGCAGATCCTCAGGGCCCTCCCCAAAATGGCCAAGGCGGCTGAGTCGGCTGAGCTCAGCCAGGCGTTCACCAAGCATCTAAAAGAGACCCAAGGGCACGTGCAGCGCCTGGAAAAGATCCTCCGCGAGCTGGACCAGGCTGTTCGGGGCAAGCAGTGCAAGGGAATGATGGGACTGCTCGAAGAGGGTAAAGAAAAGCTCGAGGAGGACGGCGATGCCGCGGTACTCGATGCCGCCCTGATCGCCTCGGCACAGAAGGTAGAGCACTATGAAATCGCCGCCTACGGGTGCCTTCGCACCTACGCCCAACTCCTGGGCTATGACCAGGTGGCGAAGCTGCTGGAGCAGACCCTGGCCGAGGAAGAAGCCGCCGACAAGAAACTGACCCAGCTAGGGGAGGGTGGCATCAATGAGGCCGCGGCAGCGACCGCCGGGAAGGACAAGGCGTAGTTCAGCAGGGGCGGATGTGTGTCAGAACCCGTTGACGCAACGCTAGCGGGCAATTTCGCGGGTGGATCGTTGCGAGCTAGGGAACGGCGATCTCGTTGGCGGCCGATCGTCATGGGTGGCCAGGGCGCGTACTATACCCTGGCAGGTCTCTGGCCGGTCGTTCACCTGCCGAGCTTCGAGGCGGTCACGGGGCCCAAGGTGGATGACTGGCTGGTCCATACGGTTGGCTTGCTGGCGACCGCGATCGGGATTGCGCTGGTGGTCGCGGCGCTGCGCGGAGAAGCTCGTACGGTCACGGCGGTAATCCTGGCTATCGGATCTGCGCTGGCGTTCGCTGCAATAGACCTGTGGTACGGGCTCGGTGGACGCATCTCCCCGATCTATCTGGCTGACGCGGTCGTTGAGCTCGGGTGTCTCGTTCTACTTGGTCTGACGCGGTCCATCGTGCCATAGGCATCCGCGCCCCTACCACGCGGCACCTCCCAGCCCCCGGTATGCCCGCGGATCCCTCGGGCGTGCTGCGGAATCACCTCAAGCACATTCTGGAGCGGCGACACGGCGTCTGGAAAGTCGTGGCCGCCCAGAACACATTCATCGCCCCGCACTAACCTGCAGGGCTCGACCGATGGTCGGCCCCACCCTCCCTCCATCGCCTTCCATACGCCGGGTCCTCCCCCGTAGTCGTCGGCTGCACTGAGCAATGCGTGACTCGGATCACGACCAGCCGAGCATCGGGCGTCACAGCGGACCTGACTCTCCCTGACTAGCCTGGCTATGCCGTCTGCCCATTGGGTGGGCTCGTCTCAGGCGTACCAGGTGCGCCGACCTCTGAGCAAAGGGAGTCCCATGAAACGAATGCTGCTCTTCGGGTTCCTCGCCGCGGCCTTGGGCTGCGCCAGGAACCGTCCTTCCGAGGCCGCCGGTGCGCGGATCCATGAGGATACGACGCTCACCGCGCGGGATACCGCCAATCCAAACGATACGCTGCCGCGGATTCGGGACAGCGTGCCGGATTCCACTCACCGCTGACCCTTTCGCCGGAAAGGACGTGTAATGGCTAGTCGCCAATCTGAATGGACCGCGTGGCCGGTTGCGTGGAGCGCAGTCTGGGTGGGTGCGCTCACCGCGCTGGCCGTGGGATTGATCGTTGGCCTGCTGGGGTATGCACTCGGCGCCAATGAGGTCGCTCGCTATGTCGATTGGAAAAAAGTCCGGGTAATCAGCGCAGTCTTCAGTATCGGCGGCGCCTTCTTTGCCTTTGTGGCGGGCGGATGGGCGGCAGCCCGAATCGCCGGGATCCGCCGTTCCGAGCCGGCAATTCTCCATGGAGCGATCGTGTGGCTGGCGACCCTGCCGCTGCTGCTCGCGCTGGCCGCGGTCGGCGTCTCGGGCCACTGGGGGGGCTGGTATGGTGGGCTAGCCGGAATGCCCGCCTGGGCTGCCGCGACGCCGGCCGATCCGGAGCTCGCGATAGCCACACGGAGCAACGCTCTGGCAACCGCGGTCGCACTGCTGCTCGGTCTCGTCGGCGGAGTCCTGGGCGGCTGGTTGGCCTCGGGGGAGCCGATGACGTTTACCCACCATCGCAAGCGCGACCGACTTCCTGAAGCTCGCGCCACCACCGCCAGCCCAATGAGAGAAGGGAGACTGTAATGCCCCTCATCCTGCTATGGCTCCTCGGCGTGCCCCTGGGCATCATCCTGCTGCTGTTCTTCGTCGGCGTAGGCCACTGAGCGCTGATAGACCACCAGCCTCGCAGAACCGGCAGGGGTACGGTTGCTGAACGACTCACAACAAAAAGGCGGTGCCGGATGGCACCGCCTTTCTGGTTCATACCCTCAGGCTTAGTAGCAGGCCGGGGCGCCCTCAGCCTTGACGGCCGCCGCGTTCGGCGAGTTCGCCGCCACACCTACGTACACGCCGCACAGGTCGCTCGACGCCGAAGTGACTGCCGGGTTGGTCGAGGTTGCCTTCCAGCCCGCTGCGTCCACATAGGTCACCACGACGGTGTTGTTGGCGCTCGGGGTGAAGGCCAACCGGCCCGCGCCCGCCAGACCGTTGGTCTGGGTGTAGACCGTACCGTCGCCCTTGTACG
>JAXDMF010000081.1:0-5829 GCA_034666205.1 Gemmatimonadales bacterium | reverse complement strand
GCGGCGGTAATCCGGAGCCCGCGCCTTCCGCTTCAGGCGGCGATGAACCTCGGCCTGGCCTTCGAGATCGCCAGCAGCTACGCCATCGCCGCGGCCGAGTTCGCCGACCCGATGGGACTGGAGATGCACGGTGGCTACATGGGGCTCTCCTGGGTCGCCGTTTGGGTCGTCCTGTTCACGGTCGTCGTGCCAACCTCACCTCGCCGGGCCTTGCTGGCCGCGCTGGCATCGGTCAGCTCGGTCCCCGTGATCATTGGGCTCATGATGGCGACCGGCGCCACCTCACTCAGGCTGGACCCGGGACAATTCTTCTTCGGGCTGGTGTTTCCCTACCTCCTCGTGGTGGGCATGGCCTATGTCGGCGCCCGCGTGGTCTACCAGTTGGGCACCGAGGTCAAGCGAGCCCGCGAGATGGGGAGCTACCGCCTGGAGGAGAAGCTGGGAGAGGGAGGAATGGGGGAGGTCTGGCGAGCCCGGCATCGCATGCTGAGCCGGCCTGCCGCCATCAAGCTCATCCGGCCTTCCTTAGGTGGAGATGGGCGTGCCGGAGTGTCGGAGGAAGCCATCCGCCGCTTCGAGCGCGAGGCCCAGGTGATCGCCCGCCTCCGCTCACCCCATACGGTAGAGCTCTTCGATTTCGGGATGGCCGACGACGGCGCCTTCTACTACGTCATGGAGCTGCTCGACGGTCTCGATGCCGACTCGCTACTCCGGCGCTTCGGGCCCATCCCGTCCGAGCGGGCCATCTATCTGCTTCGCCAGGTCTGCCACTCGCTCTCGGAGGCCCAGTCGTGCGGGCTGGTTCATCGCGACATCAAGCCGGCCAACATTTTCCTCTGCCGGTACGGCGAGGAATACGACTTCATCAAGGTTCTGGATTTCGGCATTGTGGGAGCAGTCCGTGACACCCCGGGCGGGAACCTGATGCACACCCGGGGGGACACTGTTCGGGGCACGCCGGCGTTCATGGCCCCCGAGCAAGCGATGGGAGCCGAGCTGGACGGGCGGGCCGATATCTATGCCACGGGCTGTCTGGCCTACTGGCTCCTGACCGGGCAGCTCGTGTTCACCGCCGACACCTCGATGGGACTTCTCCTCAAGCACGCCCAGACGCCGCCGACGCCTCCGTCAGCCCGGACCGAGCTGCCGATTCCCCCGGCACTCGAAGACCTGGTGCTATCCTGTCTCGCCAAGGACCCCGCGAAGCGCCCGCAGTCCGCCAGAGAACTGTCGCGTCGGCTGGGCGAGTTGGAGGGCGCGGGGGACTGGACCCAGGACCGGGCCCGGGACTGGTGGGTGACGCACCAGCCGGCGCTGCCGTAAGGATGGACGGCACGGCGAAGCCGGCCGAGTCGCCCCTCCCTTGCTGACCGGTCGGCAATTGCCGAAGGGTCGGCATCATCGCCGAAGCAATTATAGACAATACAGGTAGTTAGCCGTGGCGTATGGTTTGCCTTGCAACCCAGCGCCAATGACGCTGCGCATTGAACGGGTTTCCGCCCAGGGACGCACGGTCGTCCGGCTGATGGGTCGGGTCCAATCGGAGTGCCTGCCAGAAATCGAGGCTCAGCTCGAAGGCGCGAAGCCACCCCCGCGCTCTTCGCCTCAGGAGCTGGTCGACAGGATGATGGTCCTCCACGGCGACCTCGGGAAGCCGTACACGCTGTGGGCGGCAGCACAAGCCGTCTTCGAGCAGGGACAGGAATCAGGAGCCGCAAACCCGCGAATGCAGGAGGCCCATTCATGAATGATCTGCTCGCGACCGCGATCGAGGCGCACGGCGGTCTGGCCCGGTGGAAAGAGCTCCACAGTGTCACGGCGCGGGTGACCCAGGGTGGCGCGCTCTGGGCGCTCAAGGGTCAGGCAGGAGTCCTCGACGATGTCGTGGTCACCGCAAGCCTGCACCAGGAGCGGGCGTCGCACCATCCCTTTGGCGGCGCCAACCGGCACAGCGCGTTCTCCCCGGAGCGGGTCGCCATACTGAGCGGCGACGGCACCGTTCTCGAAGCCCTGGACCAGCCGCGCGCTACCTTTGCCGGACACACGCTGGAGAGCCGGTGGAGCACCCTCCAGCTCGCGTACTTCGTGGGCACAGCCATGTGGACCTACCTGACTCAGCCGTTCACCTTCGCGATGCCGGGCTTCCGGACGAGCGAGCTGGAGCCGTGGGAAGAAGCCGGGCAGCGCTGGAGACGGCTGCGGGTTACCTGGCCGAGCTACCTCGCCACCCACAGCACCGAACAGACGCTGTATTTCGACAAGGACGGCCTCCTGACCCGGCACGACTACGAAGTCGAGATCAGCGGCGGCACCCCGGCGGCGCACTACATCTCCACCTACGCCGAAGCCGCGGGCATCATGATTCCCACCAAACACCGGATCTTCCCGCGCACTCAGGATGGCCAGGCGCTGGCCGAGCCGCTCGTCGTCTCGATCGACCTGAGTGAGATCGCGTTCACTCCACGACTTTCGACCGTTGGATCCTCAGGGAGTATGCGATGACCATGGAACTCACGATCAACGGTAAGAAGTACCCAGCTGACGTGCCCGCGGATATGCCGCTCCTCTGGGTGCTGCGCGACGTGATCGGCCTGACCGGCACCAAGTTCGGCTGCGGCGTTTCGCTGTGCGGCGCCTGCACCGTGCATCTCGATGGCATCCCGAGTCGAGCGTGTGTGACGCCGGTCAGCGCCGCGGCCGGGCGTGCCATCACCACGATCGAGGGCATCGGTGCCACCGCGGAGGGGAAGAAGATCCAGCAGGCCTGGCTCGATCTCGAAGTGGTCCAGTGCGGTTACTGCCAGTCGGGCCAGATCATGTCTGCCTCCGCACTCCTGGCCAAGACTCCCAGTCCCACTGACGCAGACATCGATGCGGGCATGTCAGGGAACATCTGCCGCTGCGGCACCTACACTCGCATCCGTGCGGCCATCAAGCAGGCAGCCGGGGCGCCGGCGATCGCCGCGAAGGGAGCGTAATCATGGCCAAGAGAGCGCCGGACCAGGTGTCGCGCCGGAATTTCGTCGTGGTTCTCGCGTCGGCCGGAGGAGGACTGCTGCTCGGTTGCCGAGTGGGTGATCGGCTTCAGGGCAAGAGCTCGACTGCGGCCACCGCCGCGGAACCCGCCATCTTCGCTCCTAATGCTTTCGTTCGGATCGGCCGGGACGGCCGGGTAACCATGATCGTGGGTCAGGTCGAGATGGGGCAGGGGATGTACACCTCGATGCCGATGCTGATAGCCGAGGAACTGGAGGTCCCGCTCGATCAGGTCCGAGTGGAGCACGCTCCACCCGACGACAAGCTGTACGCCAACCCGCTGGTCGGTTTTCAGATGACCGGGGCGTCGAGCTCGGTCAAGATGCTGTACGAGCCGCTTCGGAAGGCTGGGGCCACCGCCCGCATCATGCTGGTAACCGCGGCGGCTCAGCGGTGGAAGGTGGACCCGGCGTCGTGCCAGGCTGCGAAGGGAATAGTGACCCATCCCCCGACCGGCAAGAAGCTCTCCTATGGCGAGCTTGCCAATGCGGCGGCGAAGGTGCCGGTGCCGGCGGAGGTCACGCTCAAGGACCCGAAGAACTTCACCCTGATCGGCACGCCCGCGAAGCGGCTCGACAGCCCGGAAAAGGTCAACGGCACGGCGATGTACAGCATCGACGTCCGGCTGCCGGGCCTGAAGTTCGCCACCCTTGCCGCCAGCCCGGTGATAGGCGGGAAGGTTGCCAGTCTGGATGAGAGCAAGGCCAAGGCGATCCCTGGTGTGCGCCAGGTTGTGAATCTGGGGGACCTGGTGGCCGTGGTGGGCGATCACATGTGGGCGGCGAAGCAGGGACTGGCGGCGCTCGCCATCCGCTGGGACGACGGTCCCAACGGCAAGGTCTCGACCGCGGACGTCGTGAAGGGACTGGATGCGGCGTCGCGCAAGCCGGGCGTGGTGGCCCGCAAGCAGGGGACGTCACCCGCCGGGGCCGCGAAGAAGGTGGAAGCGATCTACTCGGCTCCCTTCCTGGCCCATGCCACGATGGAGCCGGTCAACTGCACGGTTCATGTGCGGAAAGACGGTTGCGAGGTGTGGACCGGCTCCCAGGTGCTGACTCGGGTGCAGGCGACGGCGGCCAAGGTCACCGGCCTCCCGCTGGAAAAGGTCGTGGTCCACAATCATCTGTTGGGGGGTGGATTCGGCCGCCGGCTCGAGGTCGATTTCGAAACCAAGGCCGTTCGCATCGCGAAGGAGGTCGAAGGGCCGGTGAAAGTCGTCTGGACCCGGGAGGAAGACATCCAGCACGATGTGTATCGCCCGTACTACTACGACCGGATCTCCGCCCAGCTCGACGCTCGCGGAAAGCCGGTGGCGTGGAACCACAGACTGGTCGGGCCCTCGATCCTGGCCCGGTGGGCGCCGCCGGCGTTCCAGAAAGGGCTCGACGGCGACGCGATAGACGGCGCGAATACGCTGCTCTACGACATTCCCTCGATCCGGGTCGAGTACGTGCGCCACGAGGAGCCGGTGCTGAATACCGGTTTCTGGCGCGGGGTCGGGCCCACCCACAACATCTTCGTCGTCGAGAGCTTCATCGACGAGCTCGCCGCCGCGTCGAAGCAGGATCCAGTGGAATTCCGCCGTTCCCTCCTGGCCAAGGCTCCGCGAGCCATGGCCGTGCTCGACCTGGCGGCAAAGGCGGGGGATTGGGGGAAGCCGCTCCCGCCAGGCTACGGTCGCGGGGTGTCATTGCTCTACAGCGCGTGGGACAGCTACCTGGCCGAGGTGGCCGAGGTGGAGGTGTCGAAGTCGGGCGAGGTGCGGGTGCACCGCGTCGTCTGCGCGGTGGACTGCGGCACCGTGGTGAACCCGGATACTGTGAAGGCCCAGATCGAGGGTGGCATTGTCTTTGGCATCAGCGGGGCGCTGTGGGGCGAGATCACGCTCAAGAATGGCCGGGTCGAGCAATCCAACTTCAACAATTACCGACTCCTCCGGATCAACGAGACACCGGCGATCGAAGTACACCTGGTGCGAAATGGCGAGAAACCGGGCGGGATCGGTGAGCCGGGGACAGCAGTCACCGCACCGGCGCTGGCCAACGCGGTCTTCGCGGCGACCGGCAAGCGGATCCGGAAGCTGCCTCTGAAGGCAGACAAACTCCGCACGGCCTGAGGAGGAGAACCATGCGTATCCTGATGCCGTTCATAGTCGTCCTCTCGCTCGCCGCCTTCAGCCGCAGCGAAGCTCAAACGAGCCATTCCAGCCCGTTCGACCCGATCGCGAGCGTCGTTATGCATCCGAGATGCATGAACTGCCATCAAGTCGAGTCCCCGCGGCAGACGGATGCCCGGATTCCTCATCAACCGCTGGTCGTCCGCGGCAGCGCCGGCCTCGGTGCGCCTACCCAGCCGTGTCAGACCTGCCATCAGGCGACCAACACAGCCGCCGGGTTCGTGCCGGGTGTAGCGACATGGCGCCTCCCACCGGTGTCCATGAAGTGGGAAGGCCTGACCAAGCAGCAGATCTGCGAGCAGATGAAGGATCCGGCTCGGAACGGGGGCCGAAGCACGGGAGAGGCAGTCATCGAGCACATGAAGTCGGATCCGCTCATCCTGTGGGCCTGGAACCCCGGCACCCGCACGACTCCACCGCTCTCGCACGAGAAGTTCGTGGTCGCGCTGGAAGCCTGGGTTCACGCAGGTATGCCATGCTCGTAGGATCGGGCTAGTCCGCGGATGCAAATCGGCGTTGATAGCTTCGCGGCGGCGTTCGACGAGACCAGCCTTGCGGTGAACCCGTCGGAGCGGGTGCGCAATCTGGTCGAACAGATCGAGCACGCCGATCGGGTC
>JAXDMF010000080.1:0-3381 GCA_034666205.1 Gemmatimonadales bacterium | reverse complement strand
TAGTCGAGGATCATGCGCCCGCTGCCTACGTTGCCGCTGCCGGTCAGCGGCGGCAAGGCGCGGCCTTCACCGCGGGCCTGGCGGAGCACCCGGAGATTGCGTTCGCTGAGGTCATGGCCTCCAAAGGCGACGCCGCTCACCGGATCCCACAGCCGGTTGAAGACGACCAGCGCATCGGCTGAGGCCGCTGCGGCAAGCATCTCGATCTGGAAGGCGTCGTCGAATCGGGCATTCATCAGCTTGAGCGCCAGCCGGACTGTACCATCGTTGACCGAGCGGCGAATCTGATCCGGCACCTCCCGCAGCCATCGCAGAATGCGGGCTTGCTCGTCGGCGAGCGCGTCCCCGGCAAGCGTGGGAGAGAAGTCTTTCTCCAGCGGAAGGGTAGACCCGCCCCAGGCCAGAGCCAGCAGGCCGGTGGTGTGCTCATATTCGGCGGCGCGGAACGGCTCGTCGAGGCGCGGCAGGTGGTACTTGACCGATGGCACCGCCACGAGATCTCCGGCACGGGTGAGGTCGGCTGCCGTTCGCACCAGCGCGAGGTAGTCCTCGAACGAGCGGTCCCATCCGCGGCCCTTCCAGGTGACCGTCCATCCCTCGCGTCCGGCTTCGGACCCGCGACGCTCGACCTTCATCCGGGTCTCGTGGATGGCCCAGGCACCCATCGATCGGATGCCCTCAGGATCTTCCGCGATAACCGTCTTGAGGACCACGAAGGCGAGGCCGGCGGCGCGATCGGCCTCCAGCTGTTCCTGACTCAGCGAGAGCTGGCCCGATCCCTTGCCGATGGGATGCGGCAGCGGATATCCGAGGTAGCGGGCGCCGAGATCGATCCGGTATGCATCCCGTACGTGCGCCGGGAAATCGCGGGGCAGCTCGCGCTTGAAGCGCTCGAAGTCACGCTCGAGTTGCGCGCGCATCTCGCACCGCCCGCTCGACTGCATCGCGTTCGCCCGGGGGAAGTGGCGGGCCCCAGGGGTCGTCGCACGCGTCCGGCGGGATAGCCCCTTCGGCCGCGGCGGCCCAGAGCATTCGGCGGATGTACCCCTCCATCGGCTGGATGAAGGTGGTCTGGGAGAACCGGTCGCACAGCTCGGAGAGCGAGACGAACCGGGCCCAGTCTTCCGCGATGCACGCGCGCACCAGGTCGGCCTGGAGATCGGGGAGCGCGGCCCCCATGCCGATCAACGCCGCACGGGCGCCGAGCAGGAGCGAGTAGCCGAGGAAGCGATCTTCCCCGGTAATCAGCAGCTTGGTGGGATGTTGCCGCACCACAGCGGCGATCCGCTGGAAGGTCATTACCGAGTCCAGCGTTGCCACCTTGATGCCCAGGACCTCAGGCAGCTCGAGAATTCCGTGCAGGGTCTGGTCATCGTAGTCCACCCCGCCCGCAGCCTCATAGAGATAGAAGGCAATGACCGGCAGCTCGCGACCCAGTCGCCGGTGATAGCCGATGGGATCATTCGATTGGGGAAACGCCAGGAGGGCGTCGGCCTTTTCGCGCCGGGCCTCGATGGCCATGCCGATGTCGCGCGCGCCGGCGACAATGACCCGATCGCCCATCGCCTCGCGCCAGGTCTCGAGCACCTGGCGACGAACGTCCGGCCCGAGCTGAGGTCCCCGCCCGGTGTGGACCCAGACCGCGACACCCGCCACCGGCTGGGTCGCCATCCATCCCGCGTACTGGCGCTGAGCGGTGGCGTCGAGATCGCGGCCGCGGAAGGGAACGGGAACAGCCGGGATGAGGCCGCCAACAATGCGGTCTGTCAGCGTGGCCATATGACAACGTTTTTGCTCTCGATGGCAGCGCGCTGTTCTTTCGACAGGTCCAGCAGGTCGAGCTTGGCGACACTGGTCTCCGGCAGCCTCAGCGGCTGTCCGGTTCCGAAGACGAACCGCTCGACACCGATGGTCCCGAGCAGTGTCTCCAAATGATCCTCGGGAGGACCCCAGATCCAGGAGATATCCCACCAGATCCGGGCCGATTCTTCCGGCGTAGACCCGAAGTGGACCTCCTCGATGAACGGCCGGTCGGCATGGGTGACGAGCAGGCGCGCCCGAGAATCACTCCGGACCAGGGTTCTGACCGCCCACGGTGGGAGCTCGCCCGCGCGGTCGTTCGGGTGCCGCTGCCTGGAATCCTCCAGGCGCACGGCCAGCATCAGAGGCACCTGCTCCTTGCCGCAGGCCTTTACCAACGACCGCATCTCCGGGCCGACCGGATCGAGACCGTAGTACATCGGATCGCACCGAACCGCGGGCGCCTCGGCCGACAGTGCTCCGGCTATCCTCCGTTCCCAACCGGCGAGGCCAGGATGCACGGCCGGCACCGGCCGGAACCGCGCCTGCTGCTCAGCTGTCTCATAGAGCCACGCGTTGCCGTCGGCCGGGTCACGCCAGAAGACACTGGGCAGATGAGCCACCCACGCCTGATCGATGCCGACGCGATCCATGGAGCGGAGCAACCCGTCGGGAGAGGTACCGGGCACCTTCCGAAAGGGATAGGCGCCGACAAAGCTGTTGACATCGATACGCATCAGTCGGTCGGGAAGGCAGTCGGGGGGAAGATACGGGACGCGTTTCTCCACTTGACCAGCTCGAGCTCGTCGCCCGTGAGTATGTGCTCCAGATAGCGAAGCTTGGCCCAGCCGGTATCGATGGTGAGATCGCAGCCCCACAGCAGCCGCTCCACAGCGACCGCCTCGACGCACGCCTCCAGCATGCCGCCGTCCACCCCGCTCCCGGAAAGATCCACGAAGATGTTCGGGAGATCGCGCACGACGGCAAGCGAGTGGATCCAGTCACCGCCGCCGCCGATGTGAGCCAGGAGGAAGTTGACCCCGGGATGGCGTGCTGCCAGGGCGCCGAGCTCGGCCGCGTCGGAGGCTTCCTGTCCGGGATACTCCCGGCGGCGGTGCTGCCAGATGTGGTGCAGCACCGGTACGCCTCGTTCCCGGGCAACGCGGCAGATCGGATCGAGCAGCGGATCGTTGGCCCGGCGGCTGGCCGCCAGCTTGATACCGATCATCCCGGCGTCGAGGCAGCGGGCGAGCTCCGCCAGCGCGTGGCTTGCAAAGTTGGGATTGACGACGGCATAGCCCCGAATCCGCGCCGGATTGCTGCGCTGAAGCTGCAGCAGGACATTGTTGCCGTATTCGATGTCGGTCGGAGACGGTAAGTAGATCGGTGAGGTGGCGCCCCAACTTCCCAGGATGGAGGCCACGTGCATCGTAATACCGACGCGCTCTCCTGCGCGGAGGCGGCTGGCGTTACGAGCGAGCCAATCCGAGCGAGGAGAGCGGTCGTGAAGGAAGTGGGCGTGAACGTCGATGAGCACCCGGCGCTACCTCTCATCCACGATGGTCAGGTCCAGATCGGTTT
>JAXDMF010000079.1:0-3899 GCA_034666205.1 Gemmatimonadales bacterium | reverse complement strand
CAGGGATATGCCGCGTAGCTCCCCAGCAGGACGAGGAACTCGCCCACGAAGCCATTGAGTCCGGGAAGGCCGATGGAGGACAACGCCACGACCGTCAAGATCAGGCTGAAGATGGGCACCACCCGCGCGATGCCACCGTACGCCTCGATGAGACGGGTGTGCCGCCGCTCGTAGATCATGCCGATCAGGAGGAACAGCGCTCCGGTGGAAATTCCATGGCTGATCATCACCATGAGCGCACCCTGAACGCTGATCACCGTGACGCCCCAGATCCCCAACATGACGAAACCGAGGTGGCTCACCGAGGAGTAGGCGACCAGCTTCTTGATGTCGGGTTGAACCATGGCGACCAGTGCCCCGTAGATGATGCCGATCACCGCCAGCACCACCATCAGGTGGGTTACCGCCGGGGACATGGCCACCTGGGGAAAGAAGGGCACGGCAAAGCGGAGAAAGCCGTAGGTCCCGATCTTGAGCATCACTGCGGCCAGGAGCACACTGCCCGCGGTGGGCGCTTCGACATGGGCGTCGGGGAGCCAGGTGTGCAGCGGGAAGATCGGAACCTTGATGGCGAACGCCAGTGCGAAGGCCGCGAAGAGCCAGGGCGCGGCGGGACCCAGTGTGCCGGCGTTCTGGAGCAAATGGTCGTAGGCGAACGAGATCGTGCCGGTACTCGCGGCGATCTTCCAGGCCATGACGACAATGGCCACCAGCATCAGGAGCGAGCCCGCCATCGTGTAGATGAAGAACTTGATGGCCGCATAGAGCCGGTTGGCCCCACCCCAGATTCCGATGATGAAGTACATCGGGATCAACATGATCTCGAAGAACACGTAGAACACGAACAGGTCGAGCGAAATGAACACCCCGACCAGGCCGGTCAGGAGGGTGAGCATCAAGGCGTAGAATGCGCGCTCCTTCTTGGTGATGGAGCTCCAGCTGGCCAGCACGCTCAGAGGCATCATGACCGTGGTGAGCAATACCATGAACAGCGAGATACCGTCGATCCCAACCCGATAGCTGATCCCCCACCGAGGAATCCAGGGAGCGCTGGACGCCAGCTGCATGCCCCCCTGCTCCGGGTCGAACGCCCACCAGAGCCCGACCGAGAGGACAAACTCCAGCAGGGTCACGATCAGCGCCATCCGTCTGGCGCTGCGCTCCTCACCCAGCACGATCGGCACCACACCCGCGAGTGGAAGCAGCACCAGGGCGTGGAGAATCCACCGGTCGAATGAGATAGAAGCGAGAAGCTCGCTCATCGAATCATCGCTGGACCACGGTGTGCAACACCCACAGGGCGCCTACCAGGAAGAGCACGATGTACACCCCGACTTGACCAGTCTGGAGCCTGCTTCCGAGCCATCCCAGACCGCGGGAGAGCTTGGCCGTTCCGTTCACCGCCGCGCCGTCCACCACACCCTGATCCACGCCGCGCCAGAGGATGACGCGGGAGAACCAGACCAGGGGCCGGACGATGAGACCGTCGTAGAGCTCGTCTACGTAGTACTTGCGGTACAGGACCCTGGCCAGGCCCGTGTCGGCGGGAGACTCGGCGGCAGGCGGGGTTGGGCGACGCAAGGTGGCCCACCAACCGGCGACGAGTCCGATGGCGCCGATGGCCACCGCCGCCCCGACGAGGAAGAACTCGGTGCGGCCGTGGGGCATCTCGAGAGCGAAATAGCGGGCGGCGGGCGCGGTCACCGGCTCGAGCCAGTGCTCGAGCGCGCCACCTCCACCCAGGAACGGCGGCAGGTTGAGTATCCCGCCGATGGCGCTGAGCACGGCCAGCACCATCAGCGGGCCGGTCATCACCAGCGGGGCGTCGTGGATATGGGCCCGTTCCTGCTGGCCGGTCCGATTCTCTCCCAGAAAGGTCATGGCCATCAGTCGTGCCATGTAAAAGGCGGTCAGGAGCGCGGCGATTACACCCATCGCGTAAAACAGGTGGTAGATCGGGATGCTCTCACCCCGGGCGTAGGCCGCGGCCAGGATCTCGTCTTTCGAGAAGAAGCCGGAGAACGGCGGAATGCCGGCAATGGCGAGGGTAGCGATCAGCATGAGCCAAAACGTCACCGGCATGTACTGCTTGAGTCCGCCCATGTTGCGCATATCCTGCGCGTCGGCGGGGGAGTGGGTGGCGTGATACGCGTGGTGCATGGAGTAGATCACGCTGCCGGCGCCGAGAAACAGCAGAGCCTTGAAGAAGGCATGGGTGGCCAGGTGAAACATCCCGGCGGTGTACGCCCCGGTTCCCACGGCGAGGAACATGTAGCCGAGCTGGGAAACCGTGGAGTAGGCCAGGACCTTCTTGATGTCGTACTGACGTAGGCCGATGGTGGCGGCGAAGAGCGCCGTGAGGGCACCGATTCCTGCCACGACGGTGCTCGAGAGCGGCGCCAGGGCGAACAGGATATTGGTCCGAGCCACCAGGTAGACGCCCGCGGTGACCATGGTGGCCGCGTGGATCAGCGCAGAGACCGGTGTCGGGCCGGCCATGGCGTCGGGCAGCCAGGTGTAGAGCGGGATCTGCGCCGACTTGCCGGTGCAGCCCAGGAAGAGGAAGAGCGTGATGGCCGTGACGAGGCCACTCCCGGCAGAAAGTACGGCAGGGGCCTTCTCCACCATTCCAGTAAAGGTCAGCGTCCCGAGCGCGTGCCAGATCATGAACATGGCCATCAGGAAGCCGAAGTCCCCGATCCGGTTTACGATGAATGCCTTCTTGCCTGCGTCCGCGTTGACCTTGTCGTTGAACCAGAAGCCGATCAGGAGGTAAGAGCAGAGGCCCACACCCTCCCAACCGATAAACATGACTGGGAAGCTCGATCCCAGGACCAGCACCAGCATGAACACCACGAAGAGGTTGAGGTAGGCAAAGTACCGGGCGTACCCGGGATCCTCCTTCATGTATCCCACGCTGAACAGGTGGATCAGGCTCCCGACCCCGGTCACGACGAGCAGCATCACCGCAGAGAGCTGGTCCACCTGGAACGCCATGTCGATCTGGAGCGTATCGACCGGCATCCAGCGCCACAGGTTGACGATGATCGGAGCGTCGGGTGGGTGACGCCAGAGCTCGAGGAACACTCCAGCCGCGACAATGAAAGAGGCGACCAGCACGCCGGCCCCGACCGCGGACACGGCATCCTTGGCCCCAGGACGGCGGAGCGCCAACGCGCCATTGACCAGGAACCCGACGAGCGGGAACGCAACAGTCAGCCAGACCCAATGGGAGAGTGTCATCAGCCCCGAAGCAAGTTGATGTTCCCCAGATCGACCGACTGCTTGTGCCGGAAGATGCCGATGATAATCGCCAGACCCACGGCAGCCTCGGCGGCGGCCACGGTCATCACGAAAAACACCATGACGTATCCGCCGGCGCCGTGAAGCTGGGCTAAAGCCACGAAGCTCAGGTTGACGGCGTTGAGCATCAGCTCGATGCACATGAAGAGAACGATGGCGTTCCGCCGAAGCAGCACGCCGGCCACGCCGAGGCTGAAGAGGATGGCTGAGAGTCCGAGCGCCGGGCCGAGCAGCATCAGATCTTCCGCTTGGCGAGGACGACGGCGCCGACCATGGCCACGAGCAGCAGGATCGAGGTGATCTCGAAGGGAATCAGATAGACCTGGAATAGCGGGGCCGCTACGGCGCCGACGACGCCACGGGCCTCGGTCGCCTGCTGGGTAATCCTGCCCGCCACGAAGACCGTGGCCGGATCGGTGAAGGTCGGCCACTGCGGGAGCTCGGAGGCCAGTTGGCGGGGGCTGTAGGTGAACAGCGCGATCAGCTCGACGGCCAGCAACCCGACAATGACGAGGGTGGCCGCCACCGTCGAGGGGCCCCGGATATCGGACTGGGCATGCCCCAGGTTGAGCAGCATGATCACGAAGAGGAACAGC
>JAXDMF010000078.1:0-12691 GCA_034666205.1 Gemmatimonadales bacterium | reverse complement strand
GGCCACGGTGGCGAGCGACATCAAGGATAACGCGGGCCGGGTGGTCATTCCTGCCGGTTCCGAGGTCGTCCTCAAGGTCACCGCGATCAAGGTATCGGAGAACAAGAGTGACAAAACCGGAACCCTCACGCTCCAGCCGACCTCGGTAACCGTCAATGGCACTTCCTATCCGATCTCCGCCAGGATCGATAGCGTCGGAACCCATCTGCAAGGACGTAAGACCAGCGCCGGCGACATCGCGAAGCCGGCTGCGGGAGCAGCGGTCGGCGCGGTGGTGGGTCGGGTGTTGGGAGGCAGCACCAAGGGCGCGATCATCGGCGGGGTACTGGGAGGCGCGGTTGGCGCCCAGCGCGCCGTTGAAACCAAGGATCGCGATGTGGTCTTGCCCGAGGGAACCACCGTCGTTCTGGTCCTGGAGCAACCGTTCAAGTCGTAATTAATACCCTGCTCCCCCTCCTCCCCGTCGGGGATCGCTGACCCCCTGCCAGCCGGCAGGGGTCCGGATGATCGCCTCGACATCCCCCCAATAGCCCCGGGCCGCGACCGCATGCCCTCGGGAGCGGAGACTGTCCAGCGTTTGGGGCAGGAAGCCGCCGGCCTCAACCTGGAGGCTGTCCGGCAGTCCCTGGTGGTGCATTCGGGGCGCCACGACTGCGTCGGGCAATGCCATCCGGTGATCGATCACGTTCGAGATGACGTGGTATACCATCGTGATGATCCGGGGACCGCCGGGGGTTCCCACGACCAGGTACAGCTGCTTTCGGGGGTCGAGTACGATGCTTGGTGTCATGGCCGAGAGCATCCGTTTACCCGGTGCGATCGCGTTGGCTTCGCCCTGAACCAGACCGTACATGTTCGGCTCGCCTGGTGAAGTTGCAAAGTCATCCATCTCGTCGTTGAGCAGGAATCCCGCTCCGGTCACGGTCACCGCGCTCCCATAGCTGTTGTTGAGCGTGGTGGTGCAGCTGACCGCGTTCCCGTCGGCATCGATGACGGAGTAGTGGGTGGTGGAAGAGCCCGCGGGTACGGAAGGGTCGAATCTGGGCGTCACCGACGCTTCCTCCCCGATCTGCTTCCGCAGCTCGGCGGCGTAAGACTTTGAGAGCAACCGGTCGACCGGGTTATGCACGAAGCCCGGATCGCCCAGGTACGTGTTCCGGTCGGTGAAAGCCCGCCGCATTGCCTCGGCCTCGCGATGCATCAACGTGGCCGAACCGAAGGGAGGCAGCGGCCCGAAGGCCTCCATGATGTTCAGAATCTCACCCATCGTCACGCCGCCCGACGAGGCGGGTGGCATCGAGTAGATGGTATAGCCCCGGTAAGTAATCGTGACCGGATCCCGCCAGATGGCGCGGTAGGACGCCAGATCCTGGTGGGTGATGATGCCGCCTCCACGCTTCATCTCGGCGACCATGAGGTCAGCGACCCAGCCGCGGTAGAATCCGGCAGCACCGCTGTCCCGGATTGCCTCGAGCGTGGCGCCGAGCTCGGGCTGGTTGAACGTCGTGCCGGGGATCGGCGGTCGGCCATTTGGCAGGAATGTCGCGCGCGATGCGGGAAAGAGGACCAGCCGCGCACTATCCTCGCCGATCGAGGAGCTGCGGTACTCGTCCACCACGAAGCCCTCATTTGCGAGCCGGATGGCCGGCCCGATCACGCTGGCCAAGGGCAAGCGCCCAAACCGGCGGTGGGCCTCGGTCAATCCCGCGACCGCGCCGGGCACGCCGACCGAAAGATGGCCGGTCACGCTCGCCTCCTCGCCAGCGGCGCGATACATGTCACGAGTGGCGCCGGCCGGCGCGGTCTCGCGATAATCGAGTGCCTGGACGCTGCTATCGCGTTGGCGAATGATCATGAACCCGCCACCGCCGATGTTCCCGGCCTCGGGATGAACCACTGCCAAGGCGAAGCCCACGGCCACGGCGGCATCTACCGCGTTGCCGCCCTGTTGCAGAATCTCCCGGCCCACCTCGCTTGCAATCGGACTG
The DNA here is from genome assembly GCA_034666205.1 of Gemmatimonadales bacterium. Lineage (GTDB taxonomy): Bacteria > Gemmatimonadota > Gemmatimonadetes > Gemmatimonadales > GWC2-71-9 > CAVVWJ01. The sequence continues at coordinate 10,703 of JAXDMF010000078.1, read as the reverse complement.
CCGGACACGACCATGGCCTTGGCCGCCTTGGAGACCCGTGCCTTGCCCAGGTACGGCCAGGTCCCCGCGGTTCCCGGCATCGGCGAGACGCCGGGCGACTCGCGCCGGGCGCAGCCGGGCAACAACACGAGCAGGGCCACCAGAGAACTGACAGGAGATATGCGCACAGGAACTCCATGGAGTTGCTAGGAACCTCGCACGGCCTCTAATTTAGCCCGAGGCTGACGCTTGGATACTTTTATCCTCCGGTTTGCGTGGCTGACGACTACCTCGACTCGCGCCTGACCGAACGGCGCAACCCCCGGAGCTCCACTATCGATACCGCTTCTGCGCTGGAGATCGTGGATCTCATCGGCGCCGAAGATGCCGGTGTGCCGGCGGCGGTCGCTAAGGCCCGGCTGGAGATCGCGCGCGCCATCGAGCTGGTAGAGGCTGCGTTCCGGGCCGGAGGCAGGCTGATCTATGTAGGGGCCGGCACCAGCGGCCGCCTCGGTGTACTCGATGCCACCGAATGTCCTCCGACATTCGGTTCTCCTCCCGAGATGGTGGTGGGCGTGATCGCCGGCGGCCCTCCGGCCCTGGTACGATCGGTCGAGGGAGCCGAGGACGACGTGAACGCGGCCCGAGATGCCATGGACTCGCTCCATGTCGGATCGGACGACGTGGTGGTGGGCATCGCGGCCAGCGGCACCACTCCGTTCGTCCAGGCCGCGCTCACCCGGGCGCAGTCTCGTAGCGCCCGGACGGCCCTGGTCTCCTGCTCGGAGCCGCCTCGCGAGCTTGCCGCAACGTGCGATGTCTGCATCACGGTGCTGGTTGGGCCGGAGATCGTCACCGGCTCCACCAGGATGAAGGCTGGTACCGCCACCAAGCTGGTGCTCAACACACTGACCACGGGTGCCATGATCCGCCTGGGCAAGATCTACGGCAACCTCATGGTGGATCTTCGCGCCTGGAATGACAAGTTGGTTGACCGGAGCCAGCGGATCGTGATGGAGACCACCGGCCTCGACCGCGGCGCAGCCAAGCGTGTCATTCAGGCCGCCGAGGGCAGCGTCAAGACCGCGATCGTCATGGCGCGCCGTGGGGTGGCCAAGGATGAAGCGGAGCAACTCCTCGTGGAGCACGCCGGACGGCTGCGGCCCATCGTCGGCGATCCCCCTCCGGTGCGAACGAAATGACCGAGCGTCCCACTCTGGCTGTTGGGCTCATGTCCGGCACCTCGCTCGACGGCATGGATGCAGCGCTGGTGCGCCTGGAGGGCCCTACCCATGCCACCTTGCTCTCCTTCATCACCCGACCATACACCGACGAGGAACGAGCCCAGATCCGGGGCGCGCTGAACGGCGCCGCCGCCGCCGAGTTGGCGCGGCTGCACGTGCGCGTGGCCGAATGGGCGGCGGACGCGGTACAGGCCGTCCTGGTTCAGGGTGGTGTGCCCGCATCGGACCTGTCTCTGATCGCGTTCCCGGGGCAGACCATCTGGCACGAGCCGCCATTGGTGACGTGGCAGTTGGGCGAGCCGGCCGTCCTTGCCGAGCGTTTCGGCGTGCGCGTGGTGAGCGGCTTTCGGGCGCGCGATGTCGCCGCCGGTGGGCAGGGCGCTCCGCTCGTCCCCATGGCCGACGTGCTCCTGTTCGCCGCAGCCGACGCGCCCCGGATCCTGCTCAACATTGGCGGCATGGCGAATCTCACGTACGTGGAGCGACGAGCCCAGGAGGTCGGTGTGCTCGCCTTCGACACCGGGCCCGGGGTTGCGGTGATCGATGCGACGGCCCGGCTGGTGGATCAGCGACGGTCGTTCGATCGAGATGGCAAGATCGCCGCCCAGGGCAGGCCGAACGAGGACATGCTCACCGCACTGCTGGCCGATCCGTTCTTCTCGGCCGAGCCTCCCAAGAGCACCGGCCGGGAACGTTTCGGCGATGGGTATGCCAAGGCGCTCCACCAGCGGCTGCCCGGGCCGGACGCGGTGGCGACGGCCGTTGAGCTCACCGCACGCAGCGTGGCGGATGCCGTCGGACGCTGGACCCCTGGGGGAGTCGAGGTCGTCGCCTCCGGCGGAGGATGCCATCACCCCGGGCTGATGGCAGCTCTCGAGCGACACCTCGCCTCGCGAGGTGGTCACCCGCTCCGCCTCTTCGACGATCTGTTCTTCCCCGGTGATGCCAAGGAGGCCGTGGCCTTCGCGCTCCTCGGATATCTCACCCTCCATGGTCAGCCGGGCAATGTTCCTGCCGCAACCGGTGCCGGTGGGCCTCGCGTGCTGGGCGCGGTGACTCCCGCATGATGGCTCGCAATGACCCGGTGAACCCCGCCCGGCTGATCCTTCCTGCGCTACGGTCCGATGCCCTGAGCGGCTTTGCTCATGAGGCGAGCCGCGTCGCTGATGCGCTCGAGATCGGTGTCGGGGGGTTCATCATCTTCGGTGGAACCGTGGAAAGCGTTCGACGGCTCACCGCCGATCTCCTGCGCCGGGCCGGCCGCTCGCTGCTGCTCGCCTCGGATCTGGAGCGCGGTGCCGGCCAGCAGATCGCGGGACTCACCGAGTTTCCGCCTCCCATGGCCCTCGCCTCACTGGGCGACCCTGCGGTGATCCGATGGGCCGCCTCCGTTACTGCCCAGGAGGCGCGAGCGGTGGGGATCAACTGGGTTTTCGCTCCTGTGGCCGACCTCGATGTGTTGCCCGACAACCCCATCGTGCAGACGCGAGCCTTCGGTGCGGACGCAAATGAGGTGGCCACCCACGTGAGGCAATGGGTGGAAGGGTGCCAGGCGGCCGGCGCGCTTGCCTGCGCCAAGCACTATCCCGGTCACGGCAGGACCACCGTGGATTCGCATATCACACTTCCGGTCGTGGAAGCATCGGCCGCCACGCTTCGCGCCTCCGACCTGCTTCCGTTCACCGTTGCGATCGAAAGCGGTGTCGCCTCGATCATGACCGCCCATGTGGCGTACCCCAGTCTCGATGTCTCGGGGCTGCCCGCTACGCTATCCCGCACCCTCTTGGGGGAGCTACGCTCCAGGTTCGATGGGCTGGTGGTGACGGACGCCCTGATCATGGACGGCGCTCTGCTCGGCCGCCGGGAGTCCGATGCTGCGGTCGAGGCGATTCAGGCGGGCGCTGACCTGCTCTTGTACCCCAATGATCCCCGCCGCGTGCGAGACGCGTTGCAGGCCGCACTCTCGAGCGGAGCGCTCTCCGAAGCGCGGCTGGAGGAGTCCCTGCGGCGCTACGACCGGGCCCTCACCGTCGCGACGGCGCCGACTCCTCCCGTCACCCGGGGGCCGTTCGAATCCGCGGAGGCGCTGGCGGATGCTCTGCTGAAGGGGCGAATGGCTCGAGGCACGCCACCGTCGCTCACCGGGCCGCTCGACCTGATCGTGGTGGATGACGACGTCGGTGGTCCCTACCCGCCGGGCCCGAGCGACTACGTCCAGCGGGCGCTGGGTCCCGAGCTGATCGGCCGCTACACTGGTGGCTCGAGGGTCGTGATGGTGTTTATCGAGCCCCGGGCCTGGAAAGGCCGATCCGGTTTCGGGGCCGGAACTCGTGATGCACTATCCCATCATGGGTCGGGCGCCGATCTGATCGTGCTGTTCGGGCACCCCCGCCTGCTGGCCGATCTGCCAAGCCAGGCCCCGGTGCTGCTGGCTTGGCACCGCCAGCGGCTGATGCAGGAAGCGGTCGCCCGGTGGCTGCGCGGGAGGCTCGGCTAGGCCGAGGCTCGGGCGGAGCGAGAAGCACGGCGCAGGCGCGGGATGAGCAGGAACGCCGGAAGGCCGAGGAAGAACGTCGCCAGGAAGTAGTTGGCGTAACCGAGCCGCTCAGCCAGCCCACCCGAGTATTCGCCGGTGATATAGCGAGTCACTGCTAGAAGGGCAGAGAGCACGGCGAATTGCGTGGCCGCGTACCGCTTCTCACAGATCGACATGAGAAACGCCAGATAGGCGGACGTGCCGAGACCGGCCGCGAAGCTCTCGAAATAGGCGGCCAGGACCACCAGTGAATTGGAGGACGCGAAGGTGGCAGTCGCCCAATACACCAGCGCCGAAAACGCCTGGATCAGGCCGAGCACCCAGAGGCCGGTAAAAATCCCGTAGCGGGTGGTGAACACACCGCCTGCCGCCGCCCCGGCAATTGTCGCGATCAAACGGCCTGAAGCAACTACCGCTCCGATCTCCCCCAACGAGAGGCCACGGTCCACCCAGAAGGGCCGCATCATCGGCTCCAGTGCGGCGATGTCCAGCTTGAAGATCAGAGCGAATACGATCACGGTCGCAATGCCGGGCCTGGAGAAGAGCTCCTTGAGTGGTTCCCCCAGGCTTGCCGCTCGTCCTGCCCGACGATCCACCACCGGCACCAGAAAGGCGCATAGGGCGAGCGCCGCGAGCATCAGGGCCCCCACCGAGAAGCTCTCCGACCATCCGATCCGTCCTGCCAGCCAGACCAACAGCCCACCCGCAGTAAGCATCGCGACGCGGTACAGCGTGATGCGGACCGAGTTCGCCACCCCCAGCTCGCGAGTGGTGGTCGACTGGATGGTGTAGGCGTCGATCGCCACATCCTGTGTTGCCGACAGCAGGACGATCAGCACGAGGATGATCCAGAGCCCGGTCCCGAGCTTACCCGGCTCCAGCCGGCTCAGTGCAAAGGTGAGTGCGGCGAGCCCGGCGAGGCAGCCCGCAATCCACTGACGTCTTGTGCCGTGCCGATCCACCAGCGGCGCCCACAGCCACTTGATGCTCCAGGGCAGGCTCAGCTTGTTCAGCTGTCCGATCTCGACCAGTCCGACGCCGTGGGTGCGGAAATAAATCGGGACGGTCTCGTTCACGAGGCCAAATGGAAATCCGGAGGCAAACGCGAGGGCCGCGATCCAGGCGAGGCGAGCTTTGAGCGGCGTGGAGAATGCTGGTTCGTCAGCCCGGCTCTGGGGTGTGGCCAACGCTCAGCGCCACACTGCAAGCAGAAGCATGAGGACGCCGAGCAGCACCACGATGAGCCCGAGGCTGCGGAGGTGCTCCAGCGTAGAGGACGAATTGGGGGTACGCGGCGGGAGCGGCTCCAACTCTGTCGTGGTGTCCGGGTCAGGCTCGGCCGTGTCCAGTGGAAGCTGGTAGGTGCTATAGCCAACACCGTCCGCCCCGTGCGCTTCCGGTAAGCCCTCACCCTCGAACCGGGCCGTCACCACGGTGATGTTATCCGGACCCCCCCGTCCGTTCGCGAGATCGATCAGCGCGGAGCAGAGGGCGGGCAGGTCGGCGTGGTCCCGCGCGAGCTCGGCAAATTCCTCCCGCCGAACCAGCCCGGAGAGTCCATCGGAGCAGACGATCAGCGTATCGCCGCTCCGGAGGGACTGGTAGGTGAGATCGACCTTCACCTTCGGATCTGGCCCTAGGGCCTGCAGAATGATATTGCGCCGCTCGCTCTGCTCGGCTTCGTCCTCGGTGAGCTCGCCGGCATCGACCAGGCGCTGCATGAGGCTCTGGTCCTTGGTGAGCTGGATGGCCTCTGACTCCCGCACGAGGTACGCCCGGCTGTCGCCGATCTGGGCCAGATACAGGTCGCTTCCGTATACCCCTGCCGCCGTCACGGTCGTTCCCATGCCCCGGACCTCGGGATGATCCTTGGCATAGGAGTAGATCCGCGCGTTGGCGAGCTCGACCGCTTCCTTTATCCGGTACGCGAAGCGGGCGGCATTCTGGGTCGGATCGCCGGCCCAGGCCGTGATCATGTGGCGGTAGATGAGATCGGCAGCCATGGCGCTGGCCAGCTCGCCGGCGGCCGCTCCGCCCATGCCGTCTGCTACCATGAAGAGCGAGCCACGAGGGCCGATCTCGTGACTGCGTACGGCGGGTTGCAGGCTGGCGTTTCCCGTGCTCAGATCGGCCACCAGGAACGTGTCCTCGTTGTGATCGCGGGCGCGGCCCAAGTCGGTCTTGCCGAAGACGGAGACTCGTACCGAACCGCTGCTCACGGGCTCCTCGGGCAGATGTAACACCTCCAGCGATGAGTCACACCGAGTCCCGTCCACCGGTTCAACGAGGTTCGAGGTCTGACGAATCTAGAGAGCACCCTCGGGAGCGTCAACGTGGTCTTGGCGTAAGTCCTAGCCACTATATACCTTGCAACTATGCTTGTCAGACGAATCTTGGGTATGGCGTTGGCGCTTCTCGTCACCGCTCTGGATTGTTCACGCCAGTCCCATAGGACGCCCTCCACCGCAACCGCATCGGCTCCCGCGCCCTCGGGCCCACCGATGAGCCGGGCGGAGCTTCCTGCCGCGCCTAGAGTGCCCGATCCCATTGGCCTGACGGTGGTCTATCCGGCGCTCACCGATCTGGTTCGAGTACGCGATTCGAGCTTTCTCTTCGGCAACGTCGCCAACCACGCCGTCCGGTTGACCATCAACGGCACTCCGGTGCGCGTCTGGCCAAATGGGGCATGGCTTGCCTGGGTTCCATTCCCGTCGGACACGCTGATGCATTTTCGCATCGAGGCGCATCTGGCCGCGGATTCGTCGGTCCTGGTCTATCCGGTGCGGCGGGATCTCCGCTACTTCCCGGGCGTGATCGCGAAGGGCGGCACCTGGATCGACTCGATGGCGCTCTCGCCCCGAGGCCAGGTGTGGCTCCCGCCAACTGAGTACCTGACCCTTTCGGCCCGTGCGGCCGAAGGCTCGGTGGTGCGGCTGCATCTTCCCAGCGGGGAAATCGTCCGCCTGCTGCCGCAGAGGCAGCCGGAGGAACTGCTCCCTGCCACCCGAGCGTTCGAGCGGGACACCACCAAGCTTCGCACGCCGGACGAGGTACGATACGTCGGTGTCGTACGCGGCCGTGAGATGGGGCCCGATCCGGGCCCGGTGCTGCACGGCCCCTCCGCGTCGCTGGTTCGGGTGCTGGCCCGTGCCGCGCTCCATTGCGTTACCGGTCTACGCTGTCCCGCCCCGTATGACGAGCTGGTCTCTCCCGAGGGTTCCTGGTCAGTGCTCGAGGCCGCGCGGGACGGCGACACGGTTCGCATTCGCTGGCCGCTACAGCTGGCCCTGCTCGATACCCTTCCGATTGTCACCGAGTTCGACGACGACACTGCAGGTACTGGAACCACCGACAGTGTTACCATCGGCCGGGCGGTTCCCGGTGGTACTTACCACTGGTTCTTCCCGACCGGCACCCGCGGAGCCGTCACCGGCCGGATCAATGACGACGTGCGTATCCGCCTCTCTCCCGAGGCCGAGGCGTGGGTGCCGGTGGCGGACGCGCAGCCCCTCCCGGCCGGGGTGCCCGCCCCGCACGCGGTCGTAGGCGCGGTAACTCTGACGCCCGGGGACGACCGAGCGACGCTTCGGATTCCCCTCAGCCAGCGAGTGCCGTTTCAGGTACTCGAAACCGAGAGCAGCCTCACCCTCCGGCTCTACAGTGCGGCGGGAGACGTCGATTGGATGCGATATGGGCGCGACCCTCTCGTGGCAAGGCTGAGTTGGGCGCAGCCCGAGCGAGATGAGGTGACGCTTACGGTCAATCTCACGGCGCCGGTTTGGGGCTATCGCACCCGCTGGAGTCAAAACGACCTCCTGCTCGAGATCCGGCGCCCGCCTCGGATTCTGCGGAGTCATCCGTTCCAGGGCCGGACCATCGCGGTGGACCCCGGTCATCCACCACTCGGTGCTACCGGACCCACCGGCCTACGGGAGGCCGAGGCCAACCTGGCTGTGGCGCTTCAGCTCCGGAGAATGCTGGAGTCGGCCGGAGCCCGAGTGCTGATGACTCGCACCACCGACAGCGCCGTGGATCTCTGGCACCGCGTGGTTCTCGCCGATACCGGCGGTGCGGAGCTGCTGATCTCGATTCACAACAACGCCCTGCCCGACGGCGTCAACCCCTTCACCAATAACGGCACCAGCGTATTCTATAATCAGCCGCGCAGCGTGCCGCTCGCGACCGAGATCCAGAGCTCGCTGGTCCGCCGACTCGGGTTACCCGATCTCGGCATCAGCCGTGGCGACCTTGCGGTGGTGCGGCCCACCTGGATGCCCGCGGTCCTCTGCGAAGGGATGTTCCTGATCATGCCGGATCAGGAGACCGCGCTGAGGTCGGCCCGGGGGCAGTGGCGGTACGCCCGGGGGGTTTTCGATGGGATTAGTCGCTTCCTCCGAGACCGTACGGAGGCTCAGTCCGCCCGCCGTGTGGGGCACCCGCCACCAGGTGCGTCTCCTAAGGCGAATTCCACCACGTCGCCCGGTGCGCCAGCGGCCGGCGCCTCGAACGGCGATGTCGCTCACTAGCGTGTCGTGACGAGGTCCGGCTGATGTTTTCCCCTGTTGTGCGGCTGAAAAGTCCAGGGTGCTTCTTCCACCCGCGCTGCTGGAACACCGCGGCCACGATCCTCCTGGCACTGCTGCCGACTACCCCGCTCGCCATTCAAGCTCAGAGTCCGGCCGATCGAATCGAGTTGGAACATTTCCGTGATTCACTCGCGGCCACCTCGGATTCCACCGGTCTTCTCGTCCTCGAAAAGCGGATGATAGACTCCGCCAAGGTCGAGCGAGGAAACAGCCTGCTTCACCTCCAGCTCGGGTTTCTGTCACTCCGGCTGGGTGACCTCGGCGGACACTCGCACTATGATGACGCTGCCTCGGAGTTCCAGTGGGCCATCGATCTCCAGCCGAAGTGGCCCTATGCCTGGTATGGCATGGGGCTGGCCGAATATGGAGTGGGCGACTCCCAGATCTCCTTCGTGACCGGCCTCAAGACGATGTTGGGAAAGGACGCGCTCACCCGGTCGGCGGTGGCATTCGCCAAATCCGCCGAGGTGGATCCCGGGTTCGTTCGAGGGCTGGTGGATCTCGCCAATACAGCGCTCCGGCAGCGCGTCAACATCAAGCTCGGCGTCGCCCTCGAGGCTCTCCGGCGGGCGGGCCACACGGCGGCGGGTGGCGATCCCGAGGTTTTACTGGCACGGGGCAGAGTCGAGCGTGAAGTGGGTGATGGAGACTCCGCGCTCGCCGCCTTCAACGGCTATCTGCAATACGGGCCCAACCGGGGTCTCGGTTTACTCGAAGTCTCCCGCACCTTGTTCCTGCTCGGCCGCTTTGATGGCCTGACGCCCTACTTCGAGGGAGCTGCGATTGACGATTCCGTGGCGGTTGCAGGCTACCGGGCCGATCTCGCCACCATCGCCTCGGACAGTGTCCTCCAGGAGTTCGATCAGCAACGGGGTCCCCGCCGCACCGATTATCTCCGGCGGTTCTGGGATCAGCGGGACCGGGCCGAGCTTCGCGCGGAAGGCGAGCGACTGCGCGAACATTACCGCCGGCTGTTCTACGCCCGGAAGAACTTTCAGCTAACCTCGAACAACCGGCACTACGATATCGTGGAGCGGTATCGATCGGGCAGCCGGGATTTCGACGATCGCGGCGTCATCTACCTCCGGCATGGCGAGCCCAGTCAGCGGGCGAGTTACACGGCGCCGGGCCTGGAGCCGAACGAGTCATGGCGGTACAGCCGGCCCGACGGAGACCTGATCTTCCATTTCATCGCCCGGGAAGACGTCCAGGACTTCAAGCTGGTCGAGAGCCTCTTCGACGTGCTCGGATTCAGCGATGCAGTCAAGCTTCAGGGCCAGACCAACGGAGCGGCGGACAACGCAGTGGCCGAGCAGCTCATGCTGTCCCGGGAACAGCTCTCTCCGATCTACCGGCGGCTGCAAGGTGCCGGACACATGAGCACCGGTCGTTACCAGACCCAGGAGCGGCAGGTAGGGCAGGCGAGCATCGCGCTGGGCACCAGCAGCGACAGCTACGAGCTGCGCTTTCCCAACGAGCTCAAGGCCCACTGGGAGGTCCTCGCCGTGGGAAAGGACTCCGCCGGCTATCAGGTGCAGATTGCCTATGCCATCGCGGGCTCCAGCCTGGAGCCCATGACCGTGACCAGGGGCTATCTCTACAGTGTTCGGCTCCGCTTCGCGGCGATGGACGAGCGCGGCCAGGTCGTGGCCTCGCTCGACACCACCCGTCATTTCGTCGCTCCTGCACCCGTACCGCCGAATGAGCACCTGGTGGGCCGTGTCGCTGCGACCGTTCCGGCCGGCTCCATTCAATACCGCCTCGCGATCCAGCAGGGCGAGGACGCCGGCATCACTATCCCGCGCGACAGCGTGCGGGTTGGCCCGGTGAATGCGGCGGCGCTGAGCCTCAGCGATCTGGTGCTCGGCACCCGTGCCGCCAACCTCGACTGGCGCCGTACGCCCGACGACACGGTGCTCTTCAATCCGTTGCGCACGTACCGGCGCAGCGATGAGATGGAGCTCTATTACGAGATCGAGGGCTTGAAGCCGACTCCGTATACGGTGGAGCTCACGGTTCGGAAGAAGGGATCGAACGGGGGGTTGTTCAAGAAGATCTTCGGGGGGGGAGGCGCGGCGCTGCGCCTCAAGTTCGACGAGCAGGCCACCACCTCCACCGTCAGCACTCACCGGCGTCTCAAGCTCGACCGCCTCAAGCCGGGGAATTACGTCCTCGAGCTGGTGGTGGCCGACGCGGAAGGCCGGAAAGACCGCCGCCGGCAGGAATTTCAGGTGGTGGAGGAGAAGGAAGCAGGGAAGCGGGGAGGCGGGGAAGCGGGAACGTAGGAGGCAGGATTCACCCCTTCAGAAATCGAAAATCCTCCGAGCCATGAGCTCCGGAGGGTTCAGTTTTTTGCTT
>JAXDMF010000077.1:0-3109 GCA_034666205.1 Gemmatimonadales bacterium | reverse complement strand
GGCTACAAGATGCCTGCGCTCGACGAGTTCCTGCAGGCAACGGCCCAGCAACAGGTGGACCTGTTCGAATCGAGGCAGGTGCAGTCGGTCGAGGGCGGGGTCAAAGGCTTCATGGGCCCATTTGCATTCACCGTGGGCGGCTTCTGGACCAAGCTGAAGAACGTGGTGAGCCAAGGTTTGGTGATCGACCCGGTTACTGGGGCATCATCGTGGGTTATTCAGCCGTCACCCGAGAACAAATCCTACGGCGCGGAACTCGAGCTGGTCGTCAATCCCGTCCCGGGGTTCCAACTCTTGGGAGCCGCCACATTACTTAAGGCCGAGCTGGGCAGCGGGGCGGGTGCGGACATCGGCAGCCGGTTGAACGGCGTGCCCACCTCGATTGCCAATGCCGCGGCACTGTATACCATTCGCGATCTTCAGTTCAAGGCCGACTGGCACTGGGTGGACCGACGTCCAACCGCCATTGCGGCCGGCCCCTCGCTCCCGGCGTACAGCTACTTCAACCTCGGGGCGGGTTTCAACCTGAGTCAGGGAACGACGATCAACGCCGACCTGCTGAATGCATTTCAGGGCAAAGGGCTGGAGGAAGGAAACCCGCGGGTGGTGAGCACGGGCGGAATTTTCCTGGCCCGGCCTATCCTGCCTCGGCGGTTCCAGGTGTCGGTGAGGTACGACCTTGGAGGTGGCGGAACACCGCGCTGATCACGGTCTAACGAAACAGCAGATTCCGGCGACGGGTCCAGGTCGGGCCCGCCGCCGTCTGCTATAGGATTCCATGATGATGACACGAGCACTGCTGCTCGGGCTCTGTTGCGTCGAGCTGACGCTGACCTCCCAACTCTGCGCCCAGCAGAACCGCGACACGGTCAGTGCCGGGTTTCTGCTCACCACGGACGATCCCAACCGCTCGCCCTCCCCTTTCATCGGTAACGGGCACCTTGGCCTGGTGATCCCGGCCCTCGGCATCGGAGCAACGACGTCTCTGATGGCGGGCATGTACGAGAGCGCGCCCAGCGATGTCCCCCGCATCGTGGCGGTCCCCGCATGGAATGCCATCGGCGTATTCGATGGCAAGCAGTGGATCGAGGCCAACTCTCCGGCTGGCGGCGCCGTCACTGCGTATCGGCAGGTGCTCGATATGAAGACCGGAGCGGCACGCACCAGCTATCACTGGGCGACCGGGGCCCGGCGAATGTCGGTTCGGGTAGAGACATTTATTTCGCGAGCCCAGCCAGGGATCGCGGGCATCCGCCTCGATCTGGCCCCCCAGTATCGCAGTCGCCTTCGGGTGCGATTCGCCCTGGCCGGGTTGCCACCCCCAAGGCGCCTTGCGCTCGGAACCCTCGACAAGGCGGCGCCGGATTGGAAGCCGGACGACATCTGGTACCCTGGCCACATGAGCGTGCGGTCTCGCAGTGTGGCTCGGCTCCCGTCCGGGGCTCGGCTGTCGCTGACGTCGACTCCTGAGGGGAGGGACGCCAGACTGGACCAGGTGGCGGCAGTCGCCTGGGACAAGAACCTGCCGCACGCGACGGTGCGTACCGTGGCCTCCGGCGATACTGCCTTGGTGGAGGTTTCCTTCGACGCGTCGCGCGGGAGTACCTACACCTTCACCCAGCTCGTGAGTTTTGTGTCGCCTGCCCAGTCACTCCCGCTGGCGCGCGCCACCCGTCTGGCCGAGTCGGCCCGGGCTCGTGGCTATGCCAGCCTGGCTGCCGAAAGCCGCCGGGCCTGGCGCCGGAGATGGGAGACGGACATCGAGATCGAGGGCGACCCTGCCCTGCAGCAGGTGGTTCGGTCCATGCTCTTCTACCTCCTGTGCAGCGCGGACTCGGGCACTCGGCTCGGCATACCGCCAATGGGGCTGTCCAGCGCGGGCTATTATGGCCACATCTTCTGGGACTCCGATACCTGGATGTTCCCGTCGCTCCTGGTAACTCATCCCGATGTCGCGCACTCGCTGGTCGGGTTCAGGGCGCGCACCCTGCCCGCGGCGCAGGCCAACGCCAAGGCGAACGGGTTCCGTGGGGCGATGTACCCGTGGGAGGCCGACGAGCGGGGCGACGAGACCACGCCCCACTTCGCGGTGCAAAACGCCCGCTCCGAGATCCACGTGACGGGCGACGTCGCGCTGGCCCAGTGGCAGTATTATCTGGCGACTGGCGACTCGGCGTGGCTCGCGCGCGAGGGCTACCCCGTCATCCGGGAGACCGCAGATTTCTGGATAAGCCGCTCCTCCTACGATTCGACCGACCAGCGATACCACATCAAAAACGTCGTATCGGTGTCCGAGGGCCTGATCGGGGTGAGCGATGACGCGTACACCAACGCCGTCGCCCGCAAGAACCTGGAAATTGCCGTGGCGGCGAGCGGGCGGCTGGGCAAGAAGCCGATTCCACAGTGGAGCGAGGTTGCAGCCGGTTTGCACATGCCCTACGACTCGACCAGTGAGTTCTACCGCACCTACGAGGGCGCGCCCGAGTCCACTCTAGGTGACGTCACCCCCCTTCTTGCCTACCCGCTCGGAGTTGCGATGAGCGACCGGGCCAAGCGGAGCAACTTGGAGCCGGCGGTCAAGCGCCTCATGACTGAGGGTGGAGGTGCCATGATGGGAAGCGCCCTGCTCTCGGTCGATGCGGCGGAGTTGGGGGATCGCGCGCTGGTCGACTCCCTGCTGCCCCACAGCGACCAGAGTTGGCTCAAGGGCCCCTTCCTGATGTTGTCGGAAACGCCCACCAACAACGCAGTCAACTTCCTCACCGGCGCAGGCAGCTTCCTGCAACAGGTGATCTACGGGTACACGGGGCTCCGTCTGCGAGAGCAGGGACTGGAGCCCGCGTTTCCTCCGATGCTCCCCTCTCGCATCACTCGGCTCACGCTGAAGAACGTGTATTCCCGGGGGAAGCGCTACGACATCGTCGTGGATTCCAGCGGCCGGCGGATGATCCCACGCGGGGCCAAGCCTCAGCGATGACGGTTGGAGTGATCGCTCTCAGCTTGTTAGTGTTTGCAACCCTACCGGTTGGATGGTCGGCGGGACAGGCCATCCTCCGCGCGCCGACGCCCTTGCTACGCTTACACGACCTGTATCGCGGACTGCTGGCAA
>JAXDMF010000076.1:0-8652 GCA_034666205.1 Gemmatimonadales bacterium | reverse complement strand
GCCTGAACCCGGCGTTCGCGGCCATGCACGGCTGGACGGTGGACGAGCTTCGAGGCAAGCCGATGGTCGACCTCGCGCCTCCCGGCCGTCACGAGTTTCCCCGGATGAACCCGGCGTTCGATGAGCGGGGCCACCAGATCTGGGAGACCGAGCGGATCCGCCGCAACGGTATGGTCTTCCCCGCGCTGATCGATGCGACTGCGATCAAGAACGCAGAGGGGCAGGTGATCTGCTACGCGGTCAACGTGCAGGACCTCACCGAGCGGAGGCGGGCCGAGGAGCAGGTTCGACAGGCCCAGAAGATGGAGGCCGTCGGACGGCTGGCGGGCGGGGTGGCCCACGACTTCAACAACATGATGATGATCATCATGGGGTTCAGCGATTTCCTGCTGAGCACGCTGGAACGGGCCGATCCCCGGTGGGCAGATGCCGAGGAGATTCGCAAGGCGGCCGAGCGCGCCATGCAACTGACCCGGCAACTCCTCGGTTTCGGACGGCAGCAGCTGGTTGCCCGCCACGTGCTCAGTCTGAACGAGATCATCTCCGGCATGGAGCGGATGCTCAAGCCGCTCCTGGGCGAGGACATCCGGCTGACCACTCAGCTGTCCGTGGGCCTCGGGGGCATCGAGGCGGACCATGGCCAGCTGGAGCAGGTGGTGATGAATCTCGCCCTGAACGCCCGGGATGCGATGCGGGGTGGTGGCCGCCTGACCATTGAGACGCTGGACGTCGATCTACCCGAGGGGTACGCGTACCGGCAGATCGGGATCGATATCCCCGCGGGGCCCTACGTCATGCTGGTCGTGAGCGATAGCGGCCACGGCATGAGTCCGGAAGTAAAGGCCCGGTTGTTCGAGCCGTTCTTCACCACGAAACCAACCACCCAGAACACCGGGCTCGGACTCGCAACGGTCTATGGCATCGTGGCCCAGAGCGGCGGGTACATCTGGGTGGATAGCGAGCCCGGCAGGGGCACCGCCTTCAAGATCTGCTTTCCCCGGGTAGAGTCGGAGGAGGACACCGCTGCACCAGCCAGCCGGCCGGCCGAGTCAGCGGGGGGCTCCGAGGCGATCCTCCTGGTCGAGGATGAGGACACCGTTCGCATTGTCGCCTCCCGCGTTCTCACGACTCGCGGGTACGTGGTGCACCAGGCCGCCAATGGCGCGGAGGCGCTGGCGTTGGCCCGGAAGCTGGATGGCAGGCTGGATCTGGTGCTTACCGACGTCGTGATGCCGGATATGGGTGGGGTAGAGCTGGTCGAGCGTCTGCTGGAGCTGCGCCCGGAACTCAAGGTGGTGTACATGTCCGGGTATGCGCACGGAGACAAGCAGGCCGGGCCTCAGGGTGAGGACCGCTCCTTCCTGCAGAAGCCCTTCTCGACTGAGAGCTTGACGCTCAAGGTCCGCGAAGTGCTGGATGCTGTCCCGGGACACCCGGCATGAGCGATCATGGAGTCGGCCTAGGTGGAAGTCCCCCGTGCGGCGAGCGCTTCTTTTCCCGTCCGACTAAGCCCCTTGATGGCGTGCTCGCGTCGTAGCGCGGACGACCGGTCCGACACTGCCTCCCAATAAACCAAGACGACCGGTAGCCGGGTACGAGTGTAAGCGGCCCCGCTGCCGGCGTTGTGCTCTGCCAGGCGACGCTCCGGATCGGTCGTGATTCCGGTGTACAGGGTGCCGTCCCGGCAGCGGGCGAGATAGACGGTCCAGGCCATGCTCTAATGATAGGCCACTACCGCCCACGCGGTCGCCCTCTCTATCTTCGGCTGTCCCCCCACAGTCACTCTGACTCGAGGTTTGATGGAATCTCCCGTTCCATCCGGACGGGCAGCAGTCCCTACGGTGCCTGACCGGCGCCGGCCCGGCAAGAAATCACTCCCGGACCAGCGTACGCTGCTCACCTGGCTGTTCGTCGGCCGTCTGGTGCTCGCCACGGGTGTCCTGCTCGGAGCTGGTCTCGTCTGGACCGAGCGTCCGCAGGAATCCTTCATTGTCAGTGTGGCGGTGGTCTTCGCCCTGGTCTTTACCGGCTACGGCGTCGGCACCGTGTTCTTGTTGCGGCGCACCCCGACCAATGCCTTCTTCCTGATCCAGGCATTCGTCGACCTGGGTCTGGTCACCACGATCGTGCACTTCGCCGGCCAGCCGCAGTCCGCCTTCCCGGCGTTGTACGTCCTGGTGGTGGCGGCCTACGCGTTGCTCATGCCCCCGGTGTGGGTTGCGATCACGGCATTCCTGGCCTCGGTCCTGTTCATCGGGGACACGCTCTGGACCCACTCCGTCTCGCTGAACGGTGCCTCGTGGGCCCAGATCGTGGTCTTCAACCTGGTATTCGCGATCGTGGCGGTGCTGGGCCATCGCCTGCGCGAGGCGGGAATGGAACAGGCCACCCTGGCAATCGAGCTCCGGCGAGTGCGGCTGGAAGCCGACGATATCCTCCGCAACATCCGCTCGGGCGTGCTGACGGTGGACGGCTTCGGGCGCCTGGCATTCATCAATCCCACGGCCGAGCGGCTGCTCGATCTCGATGGCGAGGCGTTGATTGGGCGTCCGGTGCTGGACGAGTTGAAGACCCGTTCATCCGAGCTGTGGGCCGCGGCGGTGGCAGGAATCCGGAACGGGCGGAAGATCAGCCGCGGTGAAGGCGTAGTGGTGCAGGGCGCCGGCAGGATTTTCCCCATCGGGCTGAGCACCACCACCTTCAGGCAAGAGACACAGGAGGCCCCGTCGGTCACAGCGATCTTCACCGATATCTCCGACCTCAAGGAAGTGCAGGAGCTGCACATGCGGGCCGAGCGGCTGGAGGCGGTAGCCGAGCTGAGCGCCTCGCTGGCTCACGAGATCCGCAATCCGCTGGCCTCCATCCGAAGCTCGGTGGAGCAGCTGGCCCGCTCGAAGCACGCAGACGACGACGAGCGTTTCCTGGCCGGCCTGATCGTGCGGGAGAGCGACCGCTTGAGCAGGCTGCTCAGCGAGTTCCTGGACTTCGCCCGGGTGCGAGCGACTCATTTCGTGCCCCTCGACCTGCACTCGTTGGTGGTCGCGGTGGTGCGTCTGATCCGGGCCCACCCGGAATGCCGGCCCGACGCCGTGATTACGGTCGAAGGGGGCCATACCCTGCTCGAGGGTGACGAAGACCTTCTCCACCGGGTGGTCGCCAACCTGGTTCTCAATGCGGTGCAGGCCGCGCGAGGCCCCATCCGCATCACGGTCAGTGTGGCGCCAGCTCAGTCCTCGGAGATCCCCCATGGCACTAACTTGGAGCACGCGGTGCGCCTTCAGATCCGGGACAACGGACCCGGGATCCCCGAGGAAGTACGCGAGCGGCTGTTCCAGCCATTCGTGTCCGGCCGGTCCGGAGGCAGCGGACTCGGCCTGGCGATCGTTCAGCGCGCCGTCGAGGCGCATCGCGGACTGGTGCTGGTCGAATCGGCTGCCGGATCCGGTACCACCTTCACCATTTTTCTGCCTGCCAAGATGGTAGCGGAGGACGCTGCATGAGTCAGAAGCCGTCGGTGCTGGTCGTCGATGATGAGTCGGGGATTCTGGACACTCTCCGGATCCTGCTCCGCAACGAGGGGTTCGAGGTGGCCACCGCCCAGGGCGGGAAGGCGGGACTGGAACAGATCCGGGCGGGGACCCACGACCTCATCCTCTCCGACGTGCGGATGCCCCAGGTCTCGGGCCTCGACATTCTCAATGCCGCCCGGGAACAGGACCCGATGACGCCAGTCATCCTGATGACGGCCCAGGCGTCGCTTCAGAGCGCCATCAGCGCGGTGAACTCCGGCGCCTTCTACTACATCCAGAAGCCGTTCTCCAACGATGAGCTGGTCGCCATCCTCCGCCGCGCCTGCGAGTACCGCGCGGTCAAGGTGGAGAACACCCAGCTCAAGCAGGAAATCCGCCGGCGCGACAAGACGACCACGACCACCCGTCCGATCGGCAAGTCCAAGCGGTTCCTCGAAGTCCTCAAGCTGGCCGAGCACGTCGCCCCGACCGACTCGACTGTGCTGATCCAGGGGGAGAGCGGAACCGGCAAGGAGGTCATCGCTCGGTACATCCACAACCTGTCGAGCCGGAGCGATGGGCCGTTCATGTCGATCAACTGCGGCGCGTTGCCGGAAAACCTGCTGGAAAGCGAGCTCTTCGGCCACGTGAAGGGATCCTTCACCGGCGCGGTGCGGGACAAGCAGGGACTGTTTGCGGCGGCACGAGGGGGAAGCTTCTTCCTGGACGAGGTCGGGGAGATGCCGCCGTCGCTGCAGGTCAAGCTGCTGCGGGTGCTCCAGGAGCGGGAGGCCATTCCGGTCGGTGCCACCGAGGCGATTCCGGTGGATGTCCGGATCATCGCGGCAACCAACCGGGAGCTGGAGGAGGAGATCCGCCGCGGCAACTTCAGGTCCGATCTTTTCTACCGGCTCAACGTCATCGCCGTCAACCTACCCCCGCTGCGCGACCGGCGAGACGATCTTGTGCTCCTGATCGACTTCCTGCTCCAAAACTTGGCCACCGAGACTGGCACCGAGCCGAAGGCCCTCGCGGCCGAGGCGCTGGATGCGGTCATGGTCTACGAGTGGCCGGGGAATGTCCGCGAGCTGGAGAACGCGCTGGAGCATGCCCAGGTGCTCACCCGGGGGGCGCTGATCGAGGCTGCATGCTTGCCCGAGCGGATCACCAAGCGGCGAAAGGAGCCGCTCGTGGCCGAGCGGTCCTACCTCAATCCGACGCTCGAGGTGATCGAGCGCGCCTACATCATGTGGGTTCTCCAGGCCGAAGGCGGCAACAAGACGCGCGCCGCCGAAGTGCTTGGTATCGACCCCTCGACCCTCTACCGAAAGCTCAGCCGCTACGAGGAACAGGTCGAGGTAAAGGTCTGAGCCTCCGGGAGTACCGGATCAGCGCTGGGCGCTGGTGGTCCGGCTCTCCGCCGTTGTCACGTAGGCTTGCAGCAGCAGCGTCCGAAGGTCGCCTGGTTTACGGGTGCTGAATTTGGCCAGGGAATCCAGCGTGCGCCGCGCGGCGCTCGTATTCCCCAGGTGAAGGTTGGCCATGACCATGCCGTCCCGCAGCTCATCCGCCCCGATCCAGTTGTGTTGCTTCATGGCGTAAGGCATCAGCCGATCCGCGGCCGCTATGGCCTTGGCAAAATTCCACGACGACATCCCGTTACGGAACGCGACCACGTCGCGAGCAGGCTCGGGCGCGGCGTGCCGGTCCATGAAGCGATACAGGCTGCCGTAGAACTCTTCGTCCGCGGCTCCCGCCACCCCTCCAGTGCGCAGCTTGTTGATGATGTTGGCTTGCTCCAGCCACAGCTCCCAGCTGCGGGGGACCTGGTTGGTCCTGATCGCCGTCTGCCAGAGTTGCCACTGGTACGCGGCGTCGCGGGCAAGCGGACCATACGACGGATCATCGGCGTCCAGCGTGACGCTGGAACGGAGGAAAGCGGCCAGGGCGCCGGCCTGCACCCTCGGGTTTCCGGGCAGGGCCGGATGCGGCTCGAACACCGGTGTGGTGCGCTGCCCCCTCATGGAGGCCAGCAGGTTGAACCATTCGTTCGCCAGCGCCGGGAAGCCTGCTGCATTGTCCTTCCGGTACCGACGCCGTTCGGCTCCCAGGTCGAGCACCGGGTAGAAATCCGAGTTCGCCTGGCCGAAAGAATCGAGCAACGGCCCGAGCTCGGCCCGCCCCGCGATGTGAAGGCCCTCGAACACTGAGGGAGTCAGCGGCAGGAAGCGGCACAGGTCGCCCTGGAGCCCGGGAAATTTCACCACCGACCAGTCCGGTGTCGGCAGCGTTGCCCGATTGCTGGCGACCACGAGCAGGTCGCCACTGGGTACCAGGTACACCTCATAGGCTCGGAAGTTCTGGTGCAATGCGGCCAGCACGCTCAGCACCAGACCATCGTCCAGCTCGTAGACGTGCAGCCATTGGCCGAACACGCCGTCCTCACTTAGGTACCGCCGGACCCGCCCGTAGAACTCCGCCGTAAACAGGCCCGAGACACCGCTGACCCATGGGTTGGAGGGCTCCGACACGATCAGATCGTAGCGGCGCTGCTCCGAGGCGAAATACGACTTGGCGTCGTCGATCACGATGTGGGACCGGGGGTCATCGAAGGCCCGCCGGTTGGCCGGGTAGAACACCCGGGAGCCTTGGATCATCTGCGGCTCGATCTCGATGGTCACGAGCTGCCGGATATTCGGGCTTCCCAGCAGCAGGTGGCTGGACATACCGGAGCCCTGTCCGATGATGGCCGCCGTCTCTGCCTTGGGCATGTAGGCCAGGGTCACCAGAGGGACCAGCGCCTGGGTGGCCGGATCGGCAACCAGAGGGACCGGCTTGGTGATGGAGTCGCACGCCCGGTACCAATCGGTGGTGAGCGACGCGTCCGGCTTACCATTGGTAGCCAGGGACATGACGCCAGTGGCATTGAACCGCGCCGCGGTGACCGTGGCGGTGCGCCCATCCCGGTAAAACTTCATCTCCCGCTGCCCGGGCTTGACCAGGACGCCGGTACGGTAGACTCCGCTGGCCAGGAGGTTCGCCTCGAGCTTGGTGCTGCTCGCGGCCACGAGGATGAGCACACCGGCCGCGAGTGTCGCGGCGATCATCACCCGCCGGGGGCGGCTCAGGACCGGGTTGGCCCGGGCCAGCAAGAGCGCACCGATCCCCATATCCAGCGCGGCGCCGACGATGAGCATGGGCTTGAGGCCGATCAACGGCATCAGCACCAGCCCACCGAGCATGACGCCCAGGATCGAGCCGAGTGTGTTCCAGCTGTAGACGGCGCCGATGGCCCGCTCGCCCGACCCGTTCTTCATCAGTGTCTGGGTGATCAACGGCAGGGTCATGCCGGCACAGAACGTGGCCGGCAGCATGATGGCCAGGCACAAGCCGTAGCGGGCGATGGTGAAGCCGGTGTAACCAGCATCGGTTCGGGCGAAGGTGGCCAGGAGCGACGCAATCCAGTTGAATGAGAAGACGTAGAGCGGAAGGGTGGCCATGGCGAGCGTACCCATGGTCCACTGTACCAGTCCCAGGGTCCGGAGCGGATCGACCAGCCGGTCGGCCCGGGACCGGATCCACCACGCGCCCAACGCCAGCCCAAGAATGAAGGCGGACAGCATGAGCTCGAAGGAATGGGTGGCGCTGCCGAGCACCAGTGCCAGCATCCGGATCCAGTCGATCTCGTAAATGAACGATGCGACCGCAGTCCCGAAGGTGGTGAAGAGCAGGAGCCGCTCGAGGCGGCTTCGCTTCTTGGTGGGAGACGAGGCGCGGGCCAGCTTGGCGGCTTCCTTCACCCGACGCTCACCAGCCGGCTCAGCCGCGTTCCGCCGGCCCGCGGCGATGACGCCGACGGTCACAGCGGCCACGACCAGGTTCAGCATGGCCGCCGTCAGCAGGGTACCGGGCAGGCCGGCAAGCTGCACCAGGTAGAAGCCGGCAATCAGCACGCCGACCGATGCGCCAAGGCTGTTCGAGAAGTACAGCAGGGAAAGGGTTCGTCCCGGCCGGTCCGCGCGAAGCCGAAGGACGCCGGCGGTCATGAGCGGGAAGGTCATACCTAGCAGGATCGACTGGGGGAGGATCAGGCTGCCCGCAATGGCCCACTTGGCCGCGGTCAGGGTCCAGGATCCCGCGAGTGCGGGGTAGACGCCCTGGTAGGCCCAGCTGGTTACACCCTGAAAGATCTCGTGAAAGAAGAGTCCAATGCAGCCGACGGCGAACTCGACCGCCACGTAGCCATATAATGGATCCTTCAGCCGCTCCGACCATCGGCTGATTCCCATGGCCCCGACCGACATGCCGCCCAGGAAGATGACAAGCACGATGATCTGTGCGTATGCGTCGTGCCCCACGAAAAGGCCCAGATAACGGGTCCAGATCGATTCGTAGATCAGGCCGGCCGCACCGGAGAGCACGAATGCGAGGTACAGCACGATGATCATGGGTGATCCCGGAAGCGGTAAACATCGACGGCGGGGGGTCTCGCGCTGATTGGCGGGCAAGAAGCATGCAAGAGTTGGCACTGTCCTGTGTCGCGCTGCATCCGACTACGGCGACAGGAGTTGAGCTTACGGCCTTCGGGCCGGACGGCATTGCCGGCGCCGCGACAGGCCACGGTAAGGGCGTTCCTCCAGAGGGAAGGCGGCGGGGTGGCACCCAGCTGCTTCGCGGAAATTTTACAACGATTGCACTGGAAGGATGGCGGTCGAATCACCCGACTTCGTCAGTTTCAAGATCCGATGCCGCCGGAAACGCACTTGCAGAATCCACCTCCAAAACCTGCAAGAAACACTACACCTGAGCGTGCAAGCGGTAGTTAACTAGGTGCTCTGATTCGTGTTGGTCATGGCAGCACAGGGGTGGCATACCTGTTGCCTTACCGTGAGCGAGTAACATCGCAGCCGAGCAACCCGTTCGATGGTCACGGCATTCAACTGGAGGAAGTAATGAGCAACCGCAAGGGCTTTACCCTGATCGAGCTTCTGATTGTGGTCGTGATCATCGGTATTCTGGCTGCGATCGCGATTCCGAAGTTCGCCAACACGAAGGAGAAGGCGGTCGCGGCTTCAGAGAAGTCCGACCTGCGCAACCTGGTCACTGCCCAGGAAGCGTTCTTCTCGGACAACAACGACTACGC
>JAXDMF010000075.1:0-9653 GCA_034666205.1 Gemmatimonadales bacterium | reverse complement strand
ACAGAGTGACGCAGAAGTCAAGCAGGTGAGGAGTTGCAGCAACATGCTAAATGGGTAAGTTGGCCCCGATTCGTAGGTTCTGCCCCACACCTGTGGCGCGCCGGCTCAGGTGGGGTACGAAAGCGGTGCCTGGTCGAACGCACGTACCTGCTCCGAGTCGCCGTCGCGCTTAAGGTCCCGGAGCGCGGTTGTGGCCCTAAGAAGGAGCTCTACGGCGTCCACTGGAGACTCGGCGAAGTCGGGAACGGCGCAGTAGCCGGCCCGCACCTTGAGATACCGTTCCCCGCCGCGCACCGGAATGGGGGATGATTCGATTGTCCCGCCCAGACGCTGAATCAGCCGTAAGGCACCCTCGCTGGACGTGGCTGGAGCGATCACGGCGAACTCCGATTGCCCCAGCCGGCCGATCGCGTCGGAGGAGCGGCCGGTGCGCTTGAACAACTGGCCCACCTGCTGGGCAATGCGCTGAACTTCTTCATCGAGTGGCTCGTCCGCCCCGGCCGCTTCCGCCTCGGGCGAAAATACCACGCAGGCCAGCGCATCGCGCCGGCGGAAGGCGTCGGCACCGATCTCGTGCGCCCGGCGGGCCATCCCGCGCATGTTGTACAGCCCGGTACCAGGATCGAGCAGGCTCTCGTCCCGCAGGCTATCCACTTCGAGTTTGCACTGGAGGAAGGTGGCCAGCTTAAGAAGTAGTGCCTCGCCGTCGAGCGGCTGGCCCAGGAACTCCCAAGCGCCTGCACGATACGCTTCGAGCCGCTGGGTCCGACCTGAAGGTCCGGACGTCGTAATGATGATAGGGGTTGTCGCGCTGAATCGGGCGTCGCTTCGCAGCAGACGACAGACCTCGAACCCGTGTACGTCGGACATTTGGGCGTCGAGGATGATCAGATCGGGCTGCGCGGTCCGGGCCCGCTCCAAGGCCTGCTGACCGGTGTAGGCCCGGATGACCGAATAGCCGCTGGGTTCGAGGATGCTCTCCAGCGATCGGGCCGACCACTCCTGATCGTTGGCGATGAGGACCAGAGGCGCCTTGTCTCGATTTGCCATGCGTCTTTAGCCGATGGACGGGGAGCAGATGACGGGATTTCCCGGCTGAGTTGCAGGACTCGTGCGCTTTCGCGCGAAACCCGTAACAACCTACGACGCACTAGTTTGGGGTTCCCCGGCCCAGGGCCGGGGTGCTCTGATCGGTGGAACTGCGCCACAGTTTGGATGCTGGAATGCCACGCTACTTGACACCGTGCAGGTTGTGGCAATCCAGCGGTGATCGCTGTGGTTCCGCAGCAACGCCTCTCTCGGGCTGAGCTTCGGCTCACATCCCTAGGGCCGAACCATAACTAACTCCAACATAGAGCCTTACATGGTGCCGGACAGATCAGCTGGCGGTCCGTGCCACCGGTCGAATTTGCGGCTCCATCCTTGAAGCAGAGCGTTGCAGGACCCCGAGGTTACGCCGAACTCTACTGGAAGCAATCTGACGGATGGCTATAGAACCGCTGCCCGAAACGACTCCGCTGGGTGAAGAGATCAGCCCTGATCAGCCGGCTGACGGCGTGAGCGATCCCACGCTGTCGGATGGGGGGAAGCGTCCAGTCGAGCTCTCCAAGTTCAGCCAATGGTTGGCCAGCTTCGGCCTGGGTGAGGCGCCGGACCCTCTCCTGACCGAGGCCCGCCCCCCTGCAAAGCGCCGCTCGCGAACCTGAGATGCCGGGGACCTGGATCCCCGATCGGGGAAGCAGCTTCGTTCAAGCCCCAGGCCTCGTCCACCGCAACTTGCAGCCGGGGTCAGAAACTTAGCTTTCGTCGGCGGAGTGAGTCGGATCACAGGGAACTTTTTCAGGGTGTATTAAGGTGCTCCATCCGCCGCGAGTGATTCGCCCAGGTGCGGCCGTCGGGAGAGGGCTTTCTTGTTGTAGGAATGCTGCCATTTTGCAGGAACGTCGCCGTTCATCCTAAGGTCTTTGAGTCCGATTATGGGAATTGGCATGTCCGGGATACGTAGCAGCAATCCATCGCTTCCCGCGGTCACGGGTGCCTTCGACTCGCCTCTCGTGCATCCGCGTCATAGGGATTGGGGCAGCGCGGCCAACAGGAGTGGGACCCAGAGTGCGGGGGAGTGGCCGCGCCGCGCCGTGAACCTGTTGCTGGCGCTGATCGCCACCATCATCACGCTGCCGGTCATGTTTCTCATTGCGCTTCTGGTGCGTCTCACCTCCCGGGGCTCGGTGCTGTACACCCAGGAGCGGATCGGTCTAGATCGGCGTCAGCCCGTGCTCGGTGGCCAGAATCACCGGCGCGAGCGCGATCTCGGCGGGCGGCCATTCACGATTTATAAGTTCCGCACCATGCGGGTGGACGCCGAGAACGGGAGCGGGGCCGTGTGGGCCCAGCAGCGCGATCCTCGGGTGACCTCAATCGGCCGGCTGCTGCGGCAGCACCGGCTGGATGAGCTGCCCCAGCTCTTCAACGTCCTCAAGGGCGAGATGAACATCGTGGGGCCCCGCCCCGAGCGGCCCATCATCTTTGCCGAGCTGCGCGAGCACATTGCCGAGTATCCCCTGCGCCAGCGGGCCAAGCCGGGGATCACCGGGCTGGCCCAGATCAATCACCACTACGACCGCTCCCTCGAGGACGTGCGCACCAAGGTGCACTACGATCTCGAGTACATCCGCCGCCAGTGCGTGGCCGAAGACTTCCGCATCATGCTGAAGACCGTACCGGTCGTCCTCCTCCGCCGCGGCGGCTGGTAACGCCGGCAGGATCCCCGGCTCGGAACCCGCTGTTCCGAGCCTGAGGGTCGTGGCGCACGAGCCACAACGCTGCCGCGGAACAGCCTGATCGCCCTCGATATGTCTCGCCCGATGGTTACCAATCAACAACTTAGTGGGCCCACCGCCCGCATCCTGGGCGGAATGGCGATTGCTGGTACCTACCAGCGAGTGGCGATTCCGCTGTCTGCTCGAACCTGGTGAGATCAACGAACGTGGCTTCCGTCCTGACTACACCCGGCGCTATCGGCCCCGTTCTCTCGGTCGTCGCTCCGCTGTACAACGAATCCCAGAACGTAGGGCCTCTGGTCGAATGGATTCTCCAGGCGCTGGAGTCGTATCCTCACGCCTTTGAGATCATCCTGGTGGACGATGGCAGCCGCGACGATACCTGGGAGCAGGTGCGCGCCGCCGCAGCCGACCCCCGGGTCCATGGCCTGAATCTCGGCCGCAACGTCGGACAAACCGCGGCGATGATGGCCGGGTTCGATCACGCCCGCGGCCAGGTGATCGTCTCGCTCGATGGCGACCTTCAGAACGACCCACGCGACATCCCTGCGCTGGTCTCCAAGCTCGAGGAGGGATACGACCTGGTGTGCGGCTGGCGCCGCCAGCGGCAGGACAAGCTCCTTCTCCGCAAGGTGCCTTCCTGGGTCGCCAACCGGCTCATCCGGAGGCTTACCGGAGTGCCCATCACCGACAATGGTTGCTCCCTCAAGGCCTACCGCCGCGAGCTGCTCGACCGCATCCCGCTCTACGCCGAACAGCACCGATTCATCCCTGCCCTCTCGGCCAGCGTGGGAGCCCGGATCGCAGAGATGCCGGTGCGTCATCATGCCCGCCGGTTCGGGGAGAGCAAGTACGGCCTCTCCCGAACCCTGAAGGTTCTGGTGGACCTGCTGACGCTCAAGATGATTACTACCTTTCGGTCGCGGCCGCTGGTGGGGTTTGCCGTCGCCGCCATCCCGGCGTTTGGCGCTGCCCTGGTCTTTGGAGCCCTGTGGCTGGTCAGCCTGACCACTTTCGGGCCGGAGAAGGCATCGGCGCTGGTCTTTCCTGGAGCGGGCCTCCTAAGTGTCGGGGCCGCGTTCTATCTCTTCATGCTGGGCCTCGTCGCCGAGGTGGCACTCAGCAGCGAACGGGAGCACATGAACGACACCCCCACTGCCTCCGAGGTTCGCTGACATGGCCGCCCAAGGAACCCTGATGGAACCGAGCACCAAGCCCGGGAACACTTCAGTTCCGACTGATTCGGGAATCGTGTCCGTCGTCGTCCCGGTGGTCGAGCGGACCGACGACCTCATGGGGGTCTACCGGGCGTTCGCCCGGGAGCTGGAAAGTCGCTCCGAGGAGTTCGAATTCCTCTTCGTTTTCGACGGGCGCTTTGCTCCCCCAGCGGAGCTGGTCGCCCTGAGTCGGGAGAAGGAGGGGGTGAGAATTCTCCGGTTCGCCCGAGAATTCGGGGAGACGGCGGCGCTTCGCATCGGGATCGAGAAGAGCCGGGGAGACCTGGTCCTCACCTTGCCAGCGTATTTTCAGGTGCAGCCGGAGGGGGTCGGACAACTCCTTGACGCAATCGCCGCCGGGGCCGACATGGCCGTGGCCCACCGGTCGCCGCGGCTGGATAATTGGCTCAATCGCATGCAGTCCCGGGCCTTTCACCGCATCGTCGGGGGCGTGACCGATCAGCAGTTCCACGACATGGCCTGCGGTGTTCGCGCCATGCGGCGCACCGTAGCCGAGGCGCTTCCGCTGTATGGCGACCTGCACCGGTTCATTCCGGCGCTCGCCCTTCGCGAGGGATACCGGGTCGATGAAGTCCCGTTGGCCCAGCATCCAAGCGACGCACGAATCCGGGTGTACCGCCCCAGCGTGTACTTCCGCCGACTCATTGATATCGCGGCCTTCTTCTTCCTGGCAAAATTCACCGAGAGGCCGTTGCGTTTCTTCGGGCTGGTGGGCTCAGTGTTCCTGATCTCCGGCGCGGCGCTCAGTCTGGTGCTGCTGGTCCAGCGCTTCGAGGGCCAGGGAATTGCCAACCGGCCGGCTCTGCTTCTCGCCGTCCTGCTGGTCGCCCTCGGAGTCCAGCTCATCGGACTGGGATTGGTGGGAGAGATCATCGTGCACCTGCGCGCGCCGCACCGGCGGGCCTACCGGGTACGCGAGCGGACCTGAGCGTCGTTAGCCTTGAATGAGGATGTCGGGTGAGAATTCTCATCCTCGCCCCCCACCCCTTCTTCCAGCCGCGAGGCACTCCGATCGCGGTCCGACAGGTGCTCGAGTTTCTGAGCTCTCGCGGCCACCAGCTTGATCTGCTGACCTTCCACGAGGGCGAGAACATCGCCATCCCCAACTGCCGGATTCACCGAATCGCCCGCCCACCATGGATCCGGAACGTCCGCGCAGGCTTCTCGCTGAAGAAAGTGGTTTGTGACGCCTTGATGTTCGTGAAATGCGTCCGGATGGTGCGCCGCAATCGGTACGATCTCATCCACGCAGTTGAAGAGTCCGCATTTATCGCAGCCGCCATGCAGAGGCTCGCAGGCATCCCCTACGTGTACGACATGGACTCGTCGCTCGCCGAACAGCTCGTCGACGCCTATCCCCGACTCCAGTTCGCTTTCTCGACCCTCAGGCGATGCGAGGCCGTGGCAGTGCGCAACAGCCTCGGGGTGCTCACGGTATGTGCAGCCCTCGAGGATGTGGCCCACCGGCATGCCCCGGACAAGCCGGTGGGCCGGGTCGAGGACAGCACCCTGTTGGAGCCGGAACCCCCGGGTTTCGGCGACGACCATGGCAGCAACGGTGTCTTGCCCGGAGTGGACCCTGAGAGCCCGGTGGTGATGTACGCAGGCAATCTCGCGGATTATCAGGGCATTGGACTTCTCTTGGAGGGCTTCCGCCATGCCCTGATCCGGGTGCCTACCGCACACCTGGTCATCGTGGGAGGTCTGGAGAAGGACATCGCCATCTATGGCCGCAGGGCCCTGAGGCTAGGGATTAAAGGCCGGGTGCACTTTCTGGGGCCCCGTCCGGTCGCGGCGCTGGAGAGTCTCTTCCGTCGGGCGGACGTGCTCGTATCGCCACGCATCCGAGGGCTGAATACCCCGATGAAGATCTATTCGTATCTGGACTCCGGCACGGCGGTACTGGCGACCCGCCTGCGCACGCATACCCAGGTGCTGGATGATCGGACCGCCTATCTCGTCCCTCCCGAGCCGGAAGCCCTGGGCAATGGCTTGGCCGAGCTGCTCAGAGACCCCGTCCTCCGGGAGCGCCTGGCCAGTCAGGCCAAGGCGTACGTGCAGCAGGAATTCACTCCCGAAGCCGCCGAGCGAAAGCTCAGCTCCTTCTACAGCATGATGGAGTCGAGGGCGAGCGGGGCCGTAGCATGAAGCAATTGTGGCGCTCGCCGACCCTCCGGACCGTGGTGGTGTACGGGACCTCGGGGCTGGGATTCGCGGGAGCGAACCTGGTCCTCGCCCGGTTTTTGCCGACGGCCGAGTACGCAGTCTTTACCCTCGTCATCGCGCTGGCCAATCTCGGATATTCGTTGGCGCCCGCCGGCGTAGACGGCATCGTTAACCGTCGCCATTTGGACGCGGGTCCGAGGCTGCTCCGTCGTACCCTGGGTGCGTCGCTGCTGGTCGGCGTGGCCTTCGTGATCGCCGCTCAACTCGGCTACGACATCAGCGCGGTAATGGTCCTGATCCTGTTTGTCTCGACTGTGGCCGGCGGGGCCATGGCGGTAGCGGGAGCGCAGTTTCAAAGTGAGCGGCGGTACGGCATCTCACTGGCGCTGACTCAAAGTCCCAATCTGGCGCTCCTGGTTGCCGCCCTGGCTGTGATTGTCTCCCACGACCGGCGGGCCTTGCTTCCACTTTCGATCTCGATGCTCGGCTTCGTGCTCGCAGCCGTGTACGGCTGGTGGGTGCTCTTTCGGGAGCGCGCAACCAAACCGGTGCACGGCAGCTGGTTTCCCTGGGGTGAGGCGCTTTCCTTCGCGGGTCTCAACGGGGCTGGACTGTTCCTGATCCAGCTCGAGCGGCTGGTCATCCCTCATGTTCTCCCGCTCCGCGACCTCGCGACCTTTGGGGTTCTGGCGCCGATCGCCGGCTCCCTCTTTCGGGTGTTGCAAATGGGTGTGGGTTATACCCTGGTTCCCCGATTGCGTGCCCCCGGCACCGTGCCCGAGCGCCGGGCGCTGATCGCCCACGAGGCCAAGCTGGTTGCCGTCCTGGTAGTGCTGGGGTCGGTGACCCTCTGGTTGGTCACCCCATTGATCGAACGATGGGTCCTCCAGGGTAAGTACCACCTGACCGGCCCCCTCCTGTTGGCAGCGCTGGTCAGCGGCGTAGCCAAGATCACGGACGCGTTCACCAAGTCCACGGTGACCGCTCTGGCTACGCCGGCGGAGCTGTCTCTGGTGAATCTGTTCGGCTGGGCCTCCGTGGCACTCGCGGTGCCGGCGGCGGTCTTCGGGGCGAGGTGGGGCCTTGCCGGCGTCATCTACGGCGCTGGATTCGGGTGGTTGCTCCGCTCACTCACCGGACTCTATGTCACGCTCCGCCACCTCAGACTTCCGGCCTCGATTCCGGTGACCGCCCCATGATGTGATCCCCCGCCTCGTCGGCCACCCTCGGACCCTCCTGGTCGGAGTGGCTCGGCATCGGCATTGGAGGGGCCTCCCACAGCGTCGCGGCTTATCTTGGAGGGCGATGCGTCTCTCCTTCCATCAAAGAATCCTGCTGATCCTGATCTGCCTCGGGGCGGTTCCTACCGCGGTGGCGATCCTCGGCTGGGGCCTGACGATCCGCTCGTCGGCCCGGGCTCCCGGGGCGCGCGACGCCATCGAGGAAGTTGCCGCCTCCGGCAGACTGCTGCTGCACACCGTCGATTCAACCCAACTGAGGCCAGCCGAGCGACGAGCCCTGGCTGACCACGCCAGCAAGCTCAATACTGCCATCGGTCAGTTTCAGCGCGCAGATACCTTCAGCCGCTACTACTATGCCGGGCTGGGCCTGGTCATTCTCCTCCTTGGCGCCACCTTCATCTATGCCTCGATCCGCTTCGGTGGGCATCTCTCGCGACAGCTCAGCCGGCCAATCGAGGAGCTGATCGGGTGGACCGGGAACATCCGCCGACTGGAACCGCTCCCGCCCGATCGGCCACGCCGGGGTGCCCCCGAGTTCGAGGCCCTCCGCACTGCGCTGAGGGAAATGGCCTCCGCCCTGGAGCGGGCCCGTTCGCAGGAGATCGAGGCCGAACGGCTTCGGGCGTTCCGGGAAACGGCACGCCGGGTTGCCCATGAGATGCGGAACCCGCTGACGCCAATGCGACTGGCGGTGGCCCAACTGGCGCGGACCGGGGCCGGCGAGCATCGTGAGGCCATCGAGGTGCTTGCCGCGGAATCCGACCGGCTGGAGCAGCTCGCTCGGGAGTTCACCGAGTTCGGCCGGCTGCCCGAGGGGCCGGCTGCACCGGTGGATTTCACCGAGCTGCTGGCCGAGCTCGCCCGCACCTCCCTCCCCCCAACCATGAAAGCCCGGGTAAACCTGGACCCAGCCACGCCGGTCCTTCTGGGGCACTACGATCCGCTTCGCCGGGCGTTCAGCAACCTCCTTCGAAACGCGGCAGAGGCATGCGAGGAGCAGGGTGAGCTGGAGATCACGGCAGCCCCGGACGAGGGAGGAGGGGTTCGGATCGAGATCCGCGATCACGGACCGGGTGTCCCCGCGGACCTGGCCGACCGCGTCTTCGATCCGTACTACACGGGGAAGGCCGGAGGAACCGGACTGGGCCTTGCGCTGGTCAAGCAGACGATCGAGATGCACGGCGGCACGATCAGCCTCAGCCACACTCCGGGCGGCGGCGCAACCTTCCAGGTCCGGCTCGGGGCCCGGTGAGCGACGGCGCCCAGATTCTCCTGGTGGACGATGAGGCGAACATCCGCCGGATGCTCGGTGCGCTGTTGCGAAGCGAGGGCTTCGCCGTCACCGAGGCAGCCAGCGGAAACGCGGCGCTGCTGCTGCTGGACCAGGCGGATCCCGACGTGGTGTTGTTGGATCTGATGATGCCGCCGGGGCCGGACGGGCTCGAAACCCTGACCCGGATGCGCGACCGCGGAAGGACGACACCCGTCATCATGATGAGTGGAAAGGCGCAGCTGACCGACGCCGTTCGGGCCGTGAAGCTGGGCGCGTTCCAGTTCCTGGAAAAGCCGCTTACCCTCGAGGCCGTGTTGGTCACCGTCCGGTCCGCCCTCGAACTCAACCGGACCCGGGCCGAGAACCGGGCGCTGCACGCCGAGCTGGCCCGCCGGGGAACCCTCATCGGTAGCGGCCCTGCCATGCAGCAGGTGCGAGCGCTGATTGCCCGGGTTGCCCCCACCGAGGCCCGGGTGCTGATCACCGGCGAATCCGGCACCGGCAAGGAGCTCGTCGCTGCCGCCATTCACGAGGAAAGCCGTCGAAAGGGACGCCCCTTCGTCACGGTAAACTGTGCGGCCATCCCCCGCGACCTGGTTGAATCCGAAATGTTCGGTCACGAGCGCGGATCGTTTACCGGAGCCACCGACCGGCGGATCGGCCGGTTCGAGCTGGCCCACGGAGGCACGCTCTTCCTCGATGAAGTCGGAGATCTGAGCCAGGAGGCGCAGGCCAAGCTGCTGCGCACCCTCGAGACGGGCGAGCTCCAGCGCATCGGCGCCGAGACCGTCACCCACATCGACGCCAGGGTGGTTGCCGCCACCAACCGGCGACTGGACGACGCAGTGAGCAATGGGGGCTTCCGGGAGGATCTCTTCTTCCGCCTGAACGTCTTTCCGATCCACCTGCCGCCACTTCGCGAGCGCCTTGAGGACCTGCCGGCCCTCGTGGCCCA
>JAXDMF010000074.1:0-3071 GCA_034666205.1 Gemmatimonadales bacterium | reverse complement strand
CCCTTCGGCGCCTTCGGCGCCTTCCTCGGCGTGTGGCTGCGCGGCATGGCGAGCGACGTCTACTTCCAGATCGGGCTGTTGGTGGTGGTTGGACTCGCGGCGAAGAATGCGATTCTGATCGTGGAGTTCGCCAGCCAGCTCCGGGCCCAAGGACACTCCATTCGCGAGGCTGCGGTGGAGGCGGCCCATGAGCGGTTCCGGCCCATCCTGATGACCTCGTTCGCATTCATCCTGGGGGTCGCCCCGCTGCTGATTGCCAGCGGGGCCGGCGCGCAGAGCCGGCACTCGATCGGGACCGGAGTGTTCTTCGGCATGCTTACCGCGACCACGGTCGGAGTCTTCTTCATACCACTCTTCTATTACTTGATCGGAAGGCTGGGGGAGCGAGGGCTATTCCGCCGCCGAGTGATTGCGCCGGTCCCGGTTGGCGCTGGGGCTACGCCTCGCTCCGAAGGTGAGCGCTGAGATGGGCCGACTGCTTCTGGGTGCACTTCTGGTGGGCGCGGCCGCTGGCTGCGCTGTAGGGCCTGGCTATCGACGCCCCGAGCTGGGCGTCCCTACGGAATGGCGCCGTACCGACCCGACAGTGGACTCACTTCGGCCCTTCTATGACTCGCTCATGGCCAACCGGGATACGCTCCCGCTCAATCCCACCCCGCCAGAGGCGGTTTCAGCCGACACCTCGGCCGGTGGGGGAGTATTCCTCAGCGACACGACGGCCAAACTCGTTTGGTTCGATCTGCTGGGCGATCCGGAGCTCCGCAAGCTGGTCGAGACGGCGCTCAGGGAGAATCGCGATGTGCGGGTGGCCATCGCCACGATCAATGAGTTCCGCGCCCAGTATGGCGTGGCCAAGGGTGACTTCTTCCCTCAGATCACCCTGAACGCGCAGGGGGGTCGAACCAAGACTGTATTGGCCAGCATCGGCTCCTTCACCTATAACCAGCTCCAGGCCACCGCGGACCTGGCGTGGGAGCTCGATTTCTGGGGTCGGATCCGGCGCTCGACCGAGGCGGCGCGGAATGACCTCCTGGCCCAGCGAGAGAATCAGCGCTCGGTCGTCCTCACGCTCGTGGCGGATGTCGCCACCTCCTATCTCCAACTCCGCCAACTGGACCTCGCCCTGGAGATCTCCCGGAGAACCCTCGCGGCAAACCGGGAGACGTTCCGGCTCGCGCGCCGGCGGTTTGATCAGGGACTCATTTCCGAGCTGGATGTGCGGCAATTCGAATCGGAGGTGGCCAGCCCGGCGGCGAGCGTGGCACAGCTGGAAGGACAGATCACCCAAACCGAAAACCAGCTCAGCGTGCTGGTGGGCCGGAACCCGGGAGGCATCCCCCGCGGGCGGCCGCTCACCGAAGTGCTCGGGAACTTGACCGTCCCGGCGTACCTGCCGTCTGCCCTGCTCGAGCGCCGGCCTGACGTGCGGCAGGCAGAGGCCCAGTTCCACGCGGCCACGGCTCGAATCGGAGTCGCCAAAGGCGATCTGCTCCCCAAGTTCATGGTTACCGGGGACTACGGCACCTACAGCCCAAACACGGACGCCCTGTTCAAGAAGAACAGCGAGATCTACCAGATCCTGGGCGGAGTGTCGATGCCGCTCTTCACCGGCGGTAAGGTGGGTAAGCAGGTGGACGTGGCGCGGGCCCGAGCGGAGCAGTCGCGCTACAGCTACGAGCAAACGGTGCTCACCGCGCTGCGGGAGGTGGAGGACGCGCTGGCCGGCGTCCGGGCTTTCCGCAACCAGGTAGCGGCGCAGCAGACCCAGGTGGACGCGCTGCGCCGGGCGCTCCGATTGGCCGAAATGCGTTATCAGTCGGGCGCATCGAGTTATCTCGATCTCCTCGATGCCCAGCGGAGTCTCTTCGGCGCCGAGCTCTCCCTGGCCCAGGTGCAAGGCCAGCAGGCCACCGCCGCCGTTACCCTCTACAAGGCCCTGGGCGGCGGGTGGCCGGTGACACCGGCCGACTCGGCCCCGCCACGCTGAGGGCTCCCCCAATCGGGGGAGCAGGAGGATTCAAGCCCTCTCACGGGTAAAGTCCCACCTTAGCCACCGTGACCGCTGGGCCGAGCTCTGGAGCTGGTGCCGGTTCTCCCAATCGCGTGCATCCGGTCGTTGATGTAGGCGTGCCTAACGCCAAGCGCCATCAACGGCACTGCGACACCAGCCCTTCTCCTGCAAGAGCCAGGGCGAACGATGAAGGCCAAGATGCGGCTCGAGCTTGGTGCGCTGAGCGCGCTGGCGGCGATGACCTTCGGCGTGCCGGGCGTCTCCGCTCAGACAGCCGTTGGGGACAGTGTCGCGCGCCCCGTCATCCTTACGTTCTCCTACACCGGCGAGCTGGTGCAGAATGCTGCCGGTGGCACTCGACGGGGCGCGGCCTTCCCTGGCGTGGCGGGCGTGCAGTCCACCCTCCTGCTCAGGCGGCTTGTCGGGTGGCAGGGCGCGCGCATTTTCGTGTTCGCGCTCGGCACTCATGGCGGCGCGCCGAGCGATTTGGTAGGCGACGTGCAGGGCGTGAGCAACCTCGAGGCGCCAGCCGCGGTTCGGCTCGAGGAGGCCTGGCTGCAGCAGAACCTGCTCGGCAACCGGCTGTCCTGGCTGGTAGGGCGCTACGATCTGAATACAGAGTTCTACCGCCTCCAGTCGGGGGCGCTCTTCGTCAACAGCTCCTTCGGAATCGGCCCTGAGTTCGCGCAGAGCGGCCGGGCGGGGCCGTCGATCTTCCCCAACACCGCTGTCGGCACTCGGGTCGACTTCAAGCCATCTCCCAACGTCGTGTGGCGCGCAGCCGTGCTCGACGGCGTGCCGGTCGGCCGCCCAGGGGGCGCGATCCGGTTGTTCTCGCCGGGCGACGGCGTCCTGCTCGTCGGTGAGGTGGCGCTCATCTCCCGTCCGGACACGGTGGGCGAGCCGCGCCAGCGGCGCTTCCGGATCGGCCGCGGGCCCGCGCGGTCCTACACTGGGAAGCTCGCGCTGGGCGCGTGGTACTACACGGCGCGATTTCCGGATCTCTTCGCCCTGCTTCCGAACGGCGCGTTACAGCATCGCGGTAGCGGCGGCGCGTACC
>JAXDMF010000073.1:0-3463 GCA_034666205.1 Gemmatimonadales bacterium | reverse complement strand
TCGCGACCGGTGCGCGCCCCGACACAGAGCAGAACATTTCCCACTCCTTCGGCGGCGGCGCGGATCAGGTCGCGCTCGCGCAGGAGCCCCACGCACATGGCGTTGACCAGAGGATTTCCGGTGTAGCCAGGAGCGAAGTTCACCTCGCCGCCGAGGGTCGGAACTCCGACGCAGTTGCCGTAGTCACCCACTCCGCGCACCGCACCGGCGAACAGGTAACGGTTGCGCGGGCGGTCCAATGGGCCGAACCGCAGGCTATTGAGGAGCGCGACCGGCCGGGCGCCCATAGTAAACACATCGCGAAGAATGCCGCCCACACCCGTGGCGGCACCCTGATAGGGTTCCACCGCCGATGGGTGGTTATGCGACTCGATCTTGAACGCGACGGCCCAACCCTCGGGAAGCCGGAGCACGCCGGCGTTCTCGCCGGGGCCTTGGACTACCAGCGGACCGGAGATGGGGAACGTCCTCAGCACCGGCTTGGAGTGCTTGTACGAGCAGTGTTCCGACCAGAGGGCCGAGAATACGCCGAGCTCGGTGAGTGTGGGGGTCCGGCCGAGCAGGTCCAGGATGCGGCCGTACTCCAGCTCATTGAGGTTGTGCTCCCGCACCACCTCGGGGGTAATCGGACGTTCCCCAGGGAGCGCAACCGCCTCGGTAAATGCGCCGGCGATGCCGGAACCGGTCACTGCCGTATCCTCAGCTGGAAGGGGTTCCTATGCCGCGGATCGGTTTCTCGCCTCCACGCATGCGGGGCGATCGACGGAAGGCGGTGAGAGCATCGGTGAGCACTCTACCCAGCATCGTGGGGTGCTCCTCGTGCGCCACCGCGTCGAGCTGGCCCGCGTCGAGCCACATGCCGCCGCAATGGGGGCAGGTCTCGATCTGCACTCCATGGTATTCGCGGTTGGCTAGATCGTACCCGTCCTTCGGGCACTTCATGAAGTGCGTCCTCCGTTCGGCTTCGACCGACTCGGTATGGGCGCGCTCCCGCTGCTTGCGCCGGAGCTCCGCGTCCTCTCGAGCGAAGTATTCGTCTTCGTTCCGGCTCGGCTTGTCCTGCTTCATCGGCTCTGGACTCCCATTGTGGACTCCTGATGCCATGCCATCAGGGAAGTGAAGAAGCCACTGCCTCCAGTCAAACCCAGCAGTCGATCCGCCGCGCGCTCGGGATGCGGCATGATCCCGACGACGTTGCCTTCGGCGTTACAGATACCGGCAATGTGATTGGCCGATCCATTGGGATTGGGCTGAAACGGCGAACGCTCAGTGGCGGCGACATAGCGCAGCACGACCCTCCCCTCTGACTCGAGCATGCGCAGGGTATCGGGCGCCGCCACGAACCGGCCTTCGCCGTGCGCGACGGGAAGCCGCAGCCGCGAGTCCGGCTCGTAGTCGGACGTGAACGCGGTGTCGGTCCGCTCGACCGTGACATCCACCGGCTTCGACACAAAGGTGAGTCCCGCATTGCGCATTAAAGCTCCCGGAAGCAGGTGCGCCTCGCAGAGGATCTGGAATCCGTTGCATATGCCGAGCACCGGTCTGCCTCCGGCGGCGTGCTGTTTCACGGCCTGCATGACGGGACTGAACCGGGCAATGGCGCCGGAGCGCAGGTAGTCGCCGTAGCTGAAGCCGCCGGGCAGGATCACGATATCGGCGCGGCGCAGGTCCACGTCGCGGTGCCAGACGAAGTAGGCCTCGGCGCCATATCGCTCGGCGGCGCGCAGGGTATCGAAATCGCAGTTGCTGCCGGGGAAGCGGACGACCGCCACTCGGGTCATCGGTCCTCCTCAACCTCGAGCAGGTAATCCTCGGTCACCGGGTTGGCCAACAGCTTGTCGCACATCTGTCGCGCCTTGGCTTCCGCTTCGTCCCGGGAGCCGGCGGCCACAGCGAGCTCGATTGCCCGGCCGACGCGCACTGCCCCGGCCTCCTCGAAGCCCAGGGCAGTCAGGGCGTGCTCTACGGCCTGCCCCTGTGGATCCAACAGGCCGTCACGCGGCATCACCCGCACGTGGACTCGAAAGGTCATAGGTCGTCCGGCTCCTGGCGGCGGTCGCCCCACCGGCCGCGGCGTTCGTGGGAAAGAGGTGGCGGCAGCGAGGTGTCGTGGGCATCCACCAGCCGTTCATCCACAATCGCCACCGGCTCGGGTCTCTCCATGAGGCCGAGAACGGTGGCACGTGCCAGCCCGAAGGTCATATAGAACAGGCCCAATGGGAATAAAAAATACTCGGGTGCGAGGAGGCCGCCGAGCAGGATCACGACGTGCACCACCAGGCCGAAAATGCCTCGAACGCTCCGAATGCCGATGGGGGGAAACTTCGGGTACTTAACGTTGCTCACCATCAGGACGGCCAGGAGCAGCATGAGGACGACGAGTCCCTCGTGCTGGAGGTCGAGATAGGCCAGCGAGGCGCGGTACCAGTTGGTTTGGCTGAACGGATAGTATGAGGCCAATGTCATTCCAGCGGCGGGAGATGGCATTCCGGTGAACCAGCCGCTCGGCGGCTTGCCGGCGGAGAGAACGTTGAACCGTGCCAGCCGGAGCGCCACCGCGACCACGTAGATGTAACACAGGATCCAGGCGAATCTCCCGGCGTTCGAGAAATCGAGGAAGTACATCAGTAAGGCGGGTGCGACCCCGAAGGAGATGACGTCCACCAGCGAATCCAGCTCGGCCCCAAACCGGGTGCCGGTTCCCGAGAGGCGGGCCACTCTGCCGTCGAGCATATCGAGGATGCCGGCGAACACGATAAACCAGCCCGCCCAACGGAAGTTTCCGTTGAAGGCCGAGACGATGGCCCAGAACCCAAAGAAGAGGTTGCCGAGGGTAAACGCACTTGGCATGACTACGACCACCTGGCGTATGGAAGGGCGCCGCAGCCCTTCGCGGTTTTGCCTCAGCACCATTTTGCCACCGGCGTCACTCCCACCTGAGTCGTGTCCCCCGGCTGGACGAGGATTTCAGTCCCCAAGGGGAGAAAGAGATCTACCCGGGACCCGAAGCGGATCATCCCCATGCGCTCTCCCTGGCGTACCGGAGTGCCGACGTTGTGGTCGGTCACGATCCTTCGCGCTATCAGACCGGCGATTTGCCGGATCAACACTTTGCCCCGTTCGGTCGTGAGTCCGATCGAGGACTGTTCGTTGTCGAGACTGGACTTCTCCGCCGCCGCGTGGCCGAACTTGCCGGGATTGTAGTGCCGATAACCGACCATACCGCCCGTCGGATAGCGGTTCACATGGCAGTTGAACACGTTCATGAAGATGGAGATCCGTAGCGCTCGGCCGCCGAAGAACGCCGGCTCATCGGTCTGGACCACGCCGACGACCTTACCGTCGGCCGGTGCCAGAACCAGGCACTCGTCTCTCGGGCCGGCACGCTCCGGATCGCGAAAGAAGGCCACCACCCAGATTGCCAGAGCAACCCAGAGCACGCAGGCGATCCACCACCCGACGC
>JAXDMF010000072.1:0-6338 GCA_034666205.1 Gemmatimonadales bacterium | reverse complement strand
GCTTTTTGAATGAATTGATACTCTTACAACAGGACGGCCTGTTCGACAGAAGCAGCGGCGTCTTTGCGTGGTGCGGGCTCCTCGAGCTGCCTTCTCCGCCGCCTCCCCTCGTCAACTGAAAAGCCGTAGGCC
Source organism: Gemmatimonadales bacterium (assembly GCA_034666205.1). GTDB lineage: Bacteria > Gemmatimonadota > Gemmatimonadetes > Gemmatimonadales > GWC2-71-9 > CAVVWJ01. Next base: position 6,206 of record JAXDMF010000072.1, on the reverse strand, counting down.
TGCTGCAGCAGGCGGAGTCGGCGGGTGAGCGCGTCCTGGTAGCTCTGGCTGACATGATCCTTCCCGGCATAGTGACGCCGATAGCGCTCGGCCAGCTCGGGAAACTCCTGCTCCAGCAACGGAAGGAAGCGGTGCCGCGCCGCGGGACCGAGCCGGAGCGCCGACCCGACCACGTAGCGGGCGCCCGCCTCCTTCGCGGCTTCGATGAGACGGGCGAGTCCCGCCCAGTCGTCGGTGATCCCCGGGATGATCGGCGCCACCAGGAGCCCGGCATAAACGCCGCCCTGGGTGAGCCGCCGAAGAGCCCGAAGCCGGGCTTCCGGTATCGGCGAGCGAAGCTCGAGCCGGCGGGCGAGCCGCCGGTCCGCCGTGGCCAGCGAGATGTTGACGGTCACCTCGTTGCGCTCCGAGAGCTTCTGGAGCAGGTCGAGGTCCCGGGTGATCAGGGGCGATTTGGTGATGATCCCGATCGAGAGCCCATGATAGGAGCGCAGTACCTCCAGAATCCGGCGGGTGAGCCGGAACTGCCGTTCGGCCGGCTGGTAGGGATCGGTGGCGGTGCCGATGACCAGTGTGTGGCCGGCTACCTGGGCGGGCTTGAGCGTTCTGGCCAGCACCTCGGCGACTTCTTCTTTGACGAGGATCTCCCGCTCGAAGGCCTCTTCTGGCGGCAGGCGGTCCACCTGACCGCCCGTCCGCCCGTCCGCCCGTTCCATCACCCACCGGTGCGTATCTCTTGCATAGCAGTAGGTGCAGCCGAACTCGCAGCCGACGTATGGGTTGATCGACCAGAACCCCATTCCGGTGGACGTGGGATTGTTGAGCACTGAGCGCACCGGCAATCGGATGAACGTGGTGCCCCGGGTACGCTGGTCGAGAACCGGCAAATCAAGCGGGGAAGCGGGGAAGCGGGGAAGCAAACTGAGTTGCGGAGCTTCGCCTCCGTCTTTTTGCTTTCCTTCTTCCCCGCCTCCCCGCTTCCCCGCTGTCATCACCCGCACTGTCCCCACCCGCACTGCGTGCAGTTGATGCAGGCCGAAGAGCGGACTAGCAGCCCTCCGCAGTCGGGACATCTACCGATCATGCGGGTGGTAGGCTCCAGCTTGGGAACCCTGCGGTCGGGGAGTGGGGTGGGATGGGGCTGGAGCGGCGGCACTGGACCCCCTTGGCTTCGGTCTTTATTCGGCTACCATAAAACCGAATATATACCGAAGATGGGGAGCGTCAAGATTTGGCCGGCCTCGCCCAGTATGCGATGAAGAGACGCTTCACGATAAACCCCGCACCCCCAGGCCGATCAGACCTGCCGCGACAACAATGAGGGGTTCAGGGATCCTCCACCTCAATAAGGTCAATCCAAGGGCGCCCACTGCGATCAGGGTCGTGGTGACATCCAGCAGCGACTGACGAGCCAGGACGATCACCGCTCCCGCGATAGCTCCGGTTGCTCCCGCCGTGATTCCAGCAACGATCGATGCGAGCCAGGGGCGCTTGCCGTAGCGGTGAAAGTACGGCGCCGGAATCACGGTGAACAGGAAACAGGGTAAGAATGTCGCCCCGGCAGCAACACAAGCGCCGGCGAGCCCCGCGACCAGGTACCCGATGAAGCCAGTGGTGATCACGACCGGGCCGGGGGTAATGAGCGCGACGGCGACCGCGTCGAGAAACTGTCGCTCCGTCAGCCAGTGATGCTGAAGAACCACCCCACCGTGCAGAAACGGCACGATGGCAAGGCCGCTGCCGAAGACGAAGCTCCCGGCATAGGCAAAGAACCCAAGGAGCTGGAGCAGCAGAATGGTGCTTCCGGCCTCGGCGGCGGTGCCTCCTCGACGCAGCACCGCCGGAGGCGTACGTACAATCCAAACCAGAGCTCCGGCCGCAAGGATCAGGGAGACGACTTCGCGCCCGGTGATCGCCGTTCCGACGGCGACAACCAGGAAGATCCCCCAGAGGAGGAAATCCTTACCGATGGTCTTCCTCGCCAGTCCGTAAGCACTGCGGCTGATGAGGCCGATGACCGCCGCACCCACCCCATAAAAAACTGCCTGCATCCAGGCAAGCCCGCCGTAGTGCACGTAGGCCCACCCCAGAGCCACCACGATCACGAAGCTGGGCAAAACAAAGGCGGCGCCCGCGAGTGCGGCCCCGAGCACTCCGCCCCGGATATAGCCGAGGTAGAAACAGAGCTGGGCAGCCAGCGGGCCGGGGGAGAGCTGGGCCAGAGCCAGACCTTCCCGGTACTCCTCCTCAGTGACCCATCCGTGGGTTTCCACAAGGTCAAAATGCATGTGGCCCACGAGGGCTATTGGTCCCCCAAAGCCCGCTGCGCCCAGGCGGAGGAAGTAGCGGGCAAGGCTGCCTCGGGTCGGTCGGCGTCTGGTCTCGGTCACTGGACTTTCAATGTAACCACGGTTACACTGGCCACCAGATGGCTACCACCTGGCTCCTCTGTTCCTACCGGCTCCCGCGGGAGCCGTCTCGCCTCCGGCTCGCGGTCTGGCGGCGTCTCAAGCGGGTTGGCGCTGTGATGGTGCACGACGGACTCTGGGTCCTTCCCAACGACGCGAAGACGCGGGAGGACTTCGAGTGGCTGGCGGAGGAGATCGAGGAGAGGGGCGGAAGCGTGATGCTCTGGGAGGCTCGTAGTCTCCCCGGGGGTCAGGATTCCACTGTGGTTCTGAGGTTTCGGGCCGAGGCCGAAGAGCGCTATGCCAGCATCGCGCAGGCGGCAAAAAAGGTAGCCCGCAAAGGAAAGCGTCGAGGCTCCTCCCCCCAGTCTATCGAGAAGGCGATGCAGCAGCTCCGCGGATTGGAACGAGCCCTCCGGCTGGACCGGCGCCGCGACTATTTCCGGGCTCCCGGCCGGCAACGAGCGGAAGAGACACTACAGGTCGCGGCAACTGAGATTCGCTCCCGAGCGGCGCCTCGAGCGCCGAAGAGGAGGCTGCATGCGGTGGGTAACTAGACCGAGATGTCATATCGACCGGACGGCGTGCGCCTGGCTGATTCGCCGCTTCGTGGATCCTGACCCGAAGTTCGCGTTCGCACCCGACGCCGAAGCCGCACGGACGTTGGGCGGGACTCCATTCGACATGCGGGGGGTGGAGCTGGGACATCACGAGGGACGCTGCTCATTCGAGAGTGTCCTATTGAAGTACCGCCTCGACGACGCCGCCCTGCGCGAGCTCGCAGCCGTAGTGCACGAGGCGGATGTCGATGACGACAAGTTCCACACCCCCGAGGCGTCCGGCCTGGACGCTGTGATCCGGGGACTTGGGCTGGTCATCGAGGACGACCTGGAGCTCTTCCGGATTACCGATCGGGTCTATGACGGTCTCTACGCCTGGTTCCAGCGAACCGTCGCCTGAGGCACCCGCTTCCAGCCGGGCGGCGAGCCTTGCCGCCTGGCTCGGTCTCGAACGCAACGTCGTGGCCGTCTCCGCCGCGATGTTCGCGATGGCCCTGGGCGAGCAGATGTGGAGGCGGTTCCTCCCCAAATACCTGGAGTCGCTCGGCGCTCCGATTGTAGCGATCGGCGCCTATGGGACGGCTGAAGACTTTCTGGACGGGATCTACCAGTACCCCGGCGGATGGATCGCGGACCACTATGGCCGCCGACGCGCCCTCCTCCTCTTCGTCGGTCTCGCGGCCATCGGATACGCGATCATCGCGGTGGCTCCGCTCTGGCCGGTCGTGGTTCTTGGGCTGGTCTTCACGATGGCCTGGACCAGCATGGCCAGTCCCTCGTTGTTCGCGGTGATTGGCGACGCACTGCCCAGGAACCGCCGCGCGATGGGCTTCTCGGTCCAGGCCATTCTCCGTCGAGTCCCCATCGTCGTCGCGCCAACGATCGGGGGCCTTCTGATCGCAGCGTGGGGCACCCGCACCGGCGTCCGCGCCGGGCTCGCCTGCAGCATTGTGCTCGCCTGGCTCACCTTGGCGGTCGTCTCCCGGGTCCGGCTTACGCTCCCCGCCGGGGGCGAGGGTGTGACCATCCGCGGGGTCTGGGATCGGCTGCCGACGCCGCTCCGGCGGCTCCTGGTGTCGGACATCTTCATCCGGACCTGTGATGGCCTGGTCGACGTCTTCCTGGTGATTTATGCCCTGAACGTGATCGGTATCAGCCCCCCGCAATTCGGGTTGCTCGTTGGAGTACAGTCGGCAACGGCCATCGCCTGCTATCTGCCTGTCGCCCGCCTGGCGGATCGCATCGCCCGGAAGCCGTTCGTGATCGCAACATTCCTCGCCTTCTCTGCCTTCCCCCTCGCCGTGATCACTTCCCGATCGTTCCCGGCTTTAATCCTGGCGTTCGTCGTCGGGGGTCTCCGCGAGATCGGCGAGCCCGCTCGGAAGGCCCTCATCCTGGATCTGGCTGTGCCTGAGGTTCGGGCTCGCTCGATTGGGCTCTACTATCTCCTTCGAAGCGTTGCCATCGCCCCGGCGGCACTCATCGGTGGCCTACTCTGGCGCACCGCGCCCGCGATCCCGTTCGTCACCGCCGGCGTGATGGGACTTATCGGAACGACTCTGTTTGCTCTTACAGTCGATGAGCGGCACGCCGGTTAGCGGTGTACGGCCGATCATGGTCTCGACTGACTAAGATTCCGGGTGTCCATGAATCGCCGTGTCGCCATAATCGGAGCCGGCGCCGCCGGCTCGATGGCGGCGATCTTCGCGGCTTCGGCCGGCGCCGAGACGCTGCTGCTCGAGAGCACTCGGGACGGCGGCCGAAAAATCCTCATCAGCGGCGGCGGCCGCTGCAATATTCTCCCGGCCCGAGTGGACGAACGGCGCTTCGTCACCGATTCGTCGCCCAATACACTGCGCAAAATCCTCCGTTCGTGGCCGCTCGCCGAGCAGGTCGCCTTCTTCGAGCGGGAGCTGACCCTGCCTCTGGTCGAGGAAGAGGAGTCGGGCAAGCTCTTCCCAGTGTCGAATCGGGCCCGCGATGTACGCGACGGACTCCTGGCACTGGCGGGCCGCCGGGGCGCCCGCTTCATGCCCGAGACCAGGGTCGTTGGCATCGCTCCCACATCGAACGGGTGGACCGTGGAGAGCGACAGCGCGCCGCCGCTCTCGGTGGATGCGGTGGTCGTGGCGAGTGGTGGGCTCTCGGTGCCGGCCACCGGCAGCGATGGGCGGGGGCTCGCGATGCTCGCCAAGCTGGGGCATACCATCCACCCGACATATCCCGCGCTCACCCCGGTCGTGGCGGAGCCGGCAGTTTTCGGGGCGCTCGCCGGCATCTCGCTCCCGGTCACGGTCACGGCACACGACGACGGCAGGAGCGCAACCGCCACCGGAGGGTTCCTCTTCACCCATCGTGGGTACAGCGGGCCCGCCGTACTGGACGTCTCCCACGTGCTGGTGCGCTCGCGGATCAACGGAGAGTCGGGGGCTCGGCTCGTCGTACGATGGACCAGGCTGGCCGAGGCGGACTGGGAGGCTGCCCTCAAGCCGGAGGGTACCGGGACAGTGGCCGGGCTGCTCCGGCGTGAGCTGCCCGAGCGGCTGGCGCTGACGATAGCCGGGATGGCCAGGGTGCCCCACTCCCGTACCCTGGCGCAGCTGCGCCGGGATGAGCGGCTCCGGCTGATCGACGTGTTGGTCCGTGGTGACCTTCCCTGGACTGCCGACGAGGGCTATAAGAAGGCCGAGGTAACCGGGGGCGGTGTGAGCCTGGCCGAGATCGATACCCGGACCATGGAGAGCCGGCGGCATCCCGGACTCTTTCTCTGTGGGGAGGTGCTGGACGCCTTCGGTCCTATCGGCGGGTACAACTTCCTGTGGGCCTGGGCCACCGGCCGCGCGGCGGGCAGTGCCGCTGCGCGCCGTCCCTGAGTGGCGCTAGACTTGGATGCATCGTGAACTTCACCTTGAGCGATGCCGTTCCCGTCCTGCGGCGCACCCCGGCCGTCCTCCGCGCCTGGCTCTGGGACCTGCCCGATACCTGGACCGCTCCGAACGAGGGCCCGGACACCTGGAGCCCGTACGACATCGTCGGGCACCTCATCCATGGGGAGCGCACCGACTGGATTCCGCGCACCGAGCTTCTGCTGGCCCATGGCGAGTCGCGGCCGTTCACCCCGTTCGATCGGTTGGCCCAATTCAAGGAGTCTCGCGGCAAGTCGCTGCACGAGCTGCTCGAGACCTTCAGTGAGCTGCGGGCGCAGAACGTCGACCGCCTCGAAGCACTGCGCTTGACG
>JAXDMF010000071.1:0-11457 GCA_034666205.1 Gemmatimonadales bacterium | reverse complement strand
GACTCGTGACTGTTTGCTCCTGACTCCTGACTGCTCAGCCCACCACCCAGCGCCTGATCCAGATCGGCGATCAGATCACGGGGATCTTCGATTCCAACCGACAGCCGCACCAGCTCCGGGGTGACACCCGTGGCCCGTTGCTGCTCGGGACTGAGCTGCTCGTGGGTGGTGGACGCGGGGTGGATGATCAGCGACTTCGCATCTCCCACGTTGGCGAGCAACGAGAAGAGCTTGACCCGATCGATCAGCGCTCGGGCCACCGCGTGACCACCCTTCACGCCGAAGGCGAGCACGCCGCCGAAGCCACCGTTGAGGTACTTGACCGCGTTGCGATGCTCGGAATGGGTTTCGAGCCCTGGGTACGAGACCCACTCCACCCTCCGGTCCTGGGCCAGCCACCGCGCCACCGCGAGTGCATTGCTGGAGTGACGCTGGATGCGGAGCGGCAACGTCTCGAGGCCCTGCAAGAACAGGAACGAGTTGAACGGCGAGAGCGCGGGTCCGAGATCGCGGAGCAGCTGGACCCGGAGCTTGATGATGAAGGCCGCGGGGCCGAAGGCCTCGGTATACACCAATCCGTGATACGATGGGTCAGGGCTGGTGAACTCGGGAAAGCGAGTACGCGAGGTCGGGCTGGCCCAGTCGAACTTGCCGGCATCCACCACCACGCCGCCGATGGCGGTTCCATGTCCCCCGATCCACTTGGTGGCTGAATGGACGATGATGTCCGCCCCGTAGTCGATCGGGCGGCTCAGCGTCCCGGCAGCCCCGAAGGTGTTGTCCACCACGAGCGGGATCCCCGCCGAGTGGGCGATATCGGCCAGGGCCTCGAAGTTCGGCACGTCGAGCCGGGGGTTACCGATCGTCTCGACGAAGAGCAGGCGGGTGCCGCCGTCGATCGCCGCGCGAACCTGGTCGAGGTTGTGGATGTCCACAAACCGGGTCGTCACGCCCCACTTGGGGAGCGTGTAGGCGAACAGATTGTAGGTCCCGCCATACAATGTCTGAGAGGAGACCAGGTTGTCCCCCGCGCCGGCCAGGTTCAGAACGCTGAGCGTCGTTGCGGCCTGACCGCTTCCCACTGCCAGCGCGGCAATGCCACCCTCGAGCTCGGCGATTCGTTTCTCGAACACGTCGCTGGTCGGATTCATGATGCGGGTGTAAATGTTGCCGAACACCCTGAGCCCAAAGAGATCGGCAGCATGCTGCGTGTCGTTGAAGACGTAGCTCGTGGTGGCGTAGATGGGGACCGCCCGGGCGTTCGTGGTCGGGTCAGGAACCTGGCCGGCATGGACCGCCAGGGTATCGGGATGGTAGGACATGGACACGCTCCTCGAATCAGGTAAAGGAAAAGGCCCGGACCACTGGAAGTGGGCCGGGCCTCGGGTCGTCGGTTCGGTGGAGAGTACTAGACTCTGGTCTCCTGCCGCGTGCACGCCGAATGCTCAGTCCACCCCGTTTGGGGGCGACACATGCAAATAATTCGGCAACACATCACGGCCTGAGCGCTCACCACTCGAACCTCGCGTTGATGGAACATGGGGAGCAAAAGGCCCCCCGGGCTTGGGAAAGCGCGGAGGGCAGTGTCCGGCGCTTTAGCTCTTTGGTTGGTGCCGAGGCACCTGGCGGGAGCAAGTGGCCCTAAATCCACCGCCAGTGTTCAGACTAAACTCCACGCAGAATGCTGTCAAGCGCCATTACTAGCTTGCCGGGCTACCCCCGCCGAGGTAATCCTTCCCGCGTCCACGCCCGACCTCGATTATTCATCTCCGTCGTGACTCCTATGGCCAGCAACGCTTCTTTCGACGTATCCACCGGCGCCGACCTCCAGGAGGTCGACAACGCGGTGAATCAGGCGCTCAAAGAGATCGCCCAGCGATACGACTTCAAGGGAACCCACTGCGAGGTGAGCTTCGACCGGGTCAAGGCGGAGATCCGCTTGAGCGCCGATGATGAATACCGGATGGACGCGCTGGTGGACGTGCTGAAGACCAAGATGATCAAGCGCAACGTGCCGGTGAAGAACATCAAGCTGGGCGATCTCGAGCAAGCGACCGGCCAGAGTGTGCGCCGGACAGTTACCCTTACCCAGGGGATCCCGCAGGACGTCTCGAAGCGGATCGTCAAGGCGGTCAAGGATGAAGGGTTCAAGAAGGTGCAGGCGGGCATTCAGGGCGATGAGGTTCGAGTAACCGCCCCGTCCCGCGACGAGCTGCAGGCGGTGATTGCCTTCCTCAAAGGCCAGGACTTCGGGATCGAGCTCAAGTTTGGCAACTACCGCGGCTGAGCCGCAGACTCTGAGGCGGCTGGGCATGGCGCTGCTGCTGCTGGCGCCGGCGAGCTGCGTGTCCGGCCCCAAGCCCACCGCGCCGACAGCCGGGCTTCCGATCCCGGCCGGCCGCGACCCGGAGGTTCGAGTCGGGCTGGTGGTCGGTGCAGGGTCTGCCTCGGTGGGCGGTGGCGCGGCGCTCGCCGTCACAGGCGCCGACGGGTCACACCTGTGGATGATCCCGCCCGGGGAGACCTGGCAGGTCACGGTCGTGGGCAACGCCTTCACGCTCGCCAGTCGGGGCTGGTCCTCCGCCCCGCTGGAAGCCGTGACGCTCACGCCGGCGGAGTCGAACCCGCTGGTCCGGCTCAACGGTAAGGGCTACCGCGGGTCCGTCGTGATTCTGCGCGGCGGGACCGGGATCACGGTGATCAATCGGGTCGGCCTCGAGTCCTATCTTCTGGGCGTCGTGTCGGCCGAGATGGGCCGGCGCGGGCCGGCCGAGCAGGCAGCGCTGCGCGCGCAGGCAATCGTGTCGCGCACGTACGCACTGCGGAACCTCGGTCGCTGGAAGGCTCAGGGCTTCGATCTGTCCGCCACCGTGGCCGATCAGGTCTACAGTGGACAGGGAGCGGAGACATCCGAAGGGCGTGCGGCCGTGGGCGACACCCGAGGCCGGGTGCTTACCTACGACGGGGCCCCGATCGAGGCCTTCTTCTACTCCACCTGTGGGGGGCGAACCGCCGACGGTGCCGAGGTCTTCCGGGGAACGGCCAGGCCGTACCTTCGATCGGTCCCCGATCAGGCCGCCGACGGGAGTGTCTATTGCAGTATCTCCCCCCGGTATCGCTGGCACGAGGAGTGGACCGGCGAAGCCCTTCGGAGCACGCTCGAACGAAACCTGCCGCCCGTCGCCGGGAAGCAAAGCGTGGATGTCCGAGAGGTCAGCAACGTCCGGGTGAGCCGTCGGAGCTCGTCAGGGCGGGTAGACCAGCTCGCCATCGGACTGGGCGGGCGGGAAATTACCGTCGAGGGGCCAGCGATCCGGCAGGTGATGCGCCTCAACTCGGGTGAGCCTCTTCGGAGCACGGCGTTCGACCTGGTCGCCACGGTCGGCGGCCAGCGAGTGACCCACCTGACCGTGGACGGCATGGGATCGGGGCACGGCGTCGGATTCTGCCAGTGGGGAGCGGTGGGACGCGCGCGGGCGGGGCAGGGATACGAGCAGATTCTTGCGGCCTACTTTCCCGGAACCCGGCTGGAACGCCGCTACTGATGAAGGGGGCATGATGACCGCCAGTCGCAGCGGAGCCACGAGCGAGCGCCTCAAGGTGGGAATTATCGGGGGTGGAGCGATCACCCAGGTGGCGCACCTGCCGGTGCTGAAGAAGATGCGGAGCGTCGAGGTGCAGGCCATCTGCGACACCGACCTGCCGAAGGCGCGCGCGCTGGCGGCGCGCTTCGGGATCAAGGATGCGTTCGACGACATCGAGGAGCTTCTCCGCTACGAGGCGCTCGACGCCGTCGTCATCTGCTCGCCCAATCACCTGCACGAGTCCCACGTTCAGGCAGCGCTCTCGGCCAACCTCCACGTGCTCGTGGAGAGACCGCTGGCCATGTCGGCCGTGAGCGTGCAGCGCGTCCTCCGCTCAGTCGAGAAGCACGATCGGGTAGTCATGGTGGGTATGAATCACCGCTACCGGCCCGACGTTCAGATCGTGCGCAGCTTCGTCCAAAGCGGAGAGCTGGGGAACATCGAGAGCGTCCGGGGCAGCTGGCATGTCTTCCGCCCGGGTCGGACCCACCTGGGCTGGCGGCAGCGGCGCGATGAGGCGGGTGGCGGTGCCATGCTGGATCTGGGACTCTCGATTCTGGATCTAGGTCTCTGGCTCGGGGGCAGCTCGCCACCGACCCGAGTCAGCGCCAGCCTGGATCCGATCGGGAAAGAGCGGTCAGTGGAACAGTCGGGCAGCGCATTCGTGGTGTGCGAGAATGGCATGTCGATCTTCGTGGACGTAACCTGGCGGCATCTGGGAGAAGGGGAGCGTTTCGGGGTCGGACTTCGCGGCAGCAAGGGGACCGCCGGTATCAATCCACTCAACGTCTGGAAGGAGTTGCACGGGGTGGCGGTGGACGTGTCACCGACCGGATCGGTCAGCCGGGAGAATGCCTTCACCGCGAGCTACCGGGCTGAGTGGGCCCACTTTCAGGCGGCAATCGCGGGCGAGGCCAAGGTCCCGTCGCTGCAAGAGCATCTCACCCTGCATAAGGTACTGGATGCGATCTATCGCTCGGCGTTCGACGGGCGAGATGTGACGCTGTGAGGCGGGGCCGCGGGGAAGGTGGAAAGCGGGGAAGCGGGGAAGCGGCGAGGTGGCTTGGTATTACTCTCTTGCTTTCCGCCGTCGCTGGAATCGCGGCTGCCCAGGAGGCCTCCCCGCCTCCCCGCCTCCCCGCTTCCCCGCCCGAGAGTCTCACCGTCTACCTGATGACCATGGGCCCAGGCAAGCGCGTGTGGGAGCGCTTCGGGCACAATGCCATCTGGATCCATGACCCGGTCAGGGGCACCGACCAGGCGTACAACTACGGTCTCTTCGACTTTCACCAAGAGAATTTTCTGCTCCGGTTCATCCAGGGCCGCATGTGGTACTGGATGCAGGGATTCCCCGCGGAGTCGTACATCCAGCAGTACCGCAGGGCCAACCGCTCGGTCTGGGTGCAGGAGCTGGAGATGGTGCCGCGGGCACGCCGGGAGCTCCAGCAGTTCCTGGAGTGGAACGAACGGCCCGAGAACCGCTTCTATCATTACGACTACTACCGGGATAACTGCTCTACCCGAATCCGGGATGCGCTGGACCGTGCCCTGGGCGGCCGGATCCACCAGACCACTCAGTCGGCGCTCACCAACAGAACCTACCGGTTCCACACGCTACGTCTCACCGCCAACGATCCACCCGTCTATACCGGGTTGCTGCTCGCTCTCGGACAACCGGTAGATCGTCCCATTTCGGTGTGGGAAGAGATGTTTCTCCCGCTGGCAATGCGGGAGCATCTGCGGGAGCTCACCGTCACGGGCAGCGACGGCGCCCCGATTCCTCTGGTCAGGTCCGAGCGGACTCTATTCGAGGCGAGCGAGCCCACGCCACCATCCACGCCGCCGTTCTGGCTCCCCTTCTATCTCGGCATCGGTCTCGCGCTCGGGGGCTCGGCGTACGGGCTTGCGACTCGCACCCGACACAGCCGTTCCGCGCGACTCGGCTTCCTGATACTGACCTGGATCTGGGTGCTGGTGACCGGGATTGCGGGGGCTGTTCTTGCAGGGCTGTGGGGGCTCACCGATCACGCGGCGGCGTACTACAACGAGAATATCCTCCAGCTAAACATCCTGGCCCTGCCGCTGGTGTGGCTGCTCCCAGGATTGGTCCGGGGGAGACGATCGTCGGCGAGGCTGACCCTCGGCCTGGCGACAGCCGTCGCAGCTCTATCTGTGGTGGGGCTGGTGCTGAAGCTGCTTCCGCAATTCTACCAGCTCAATGGTCAGGTCATCGCGCTTGCGCTTCCCGCCCACGCCGGGGTAGCGGTAGCAGTCTGGAGATTGACCCGCTCCTAAGGTCCCCGTACTCGCTGCGCTCCCTCCCGCGCGTCGGGGTAATCCGGAAAAGCCGACAGGGCACGCTGGTAATGTTCGCCCGCTTTGGCCTTGTCACCTTGAGTCTCATAGAGCAATCCCAGACTATACTGGCTCAGCGCCTCGGTCGGAATGATCGCCGGCTCGGCGCCGCCCCGTGGAGCCTGGCCGGTTGCCTCCGCCAGAACCCGGTGGGCCACCATCTGAATGATGCGGAACAGATCGGCGCGGTCCTGGAGTTTGGGGTCGTCATTGGAGACGACCTTCACGATCTGACCATTGTCGGTGTCCACGATTCTGGCGTCGAGGCGGAACTTGCCGTAGAAGTCGGCGAAGTTTCCGGTGACGGCATAGCGAGCACCGACCTGTTTTCCGACCTTTGCTGCGGTCGCCGCGTCTACCCTGGCGTTCGGTCCCAGTCCCTGGCCCTGGAGGGCCTGTGAAACCTGATTGCGGTCGACCAGACGCAGCTCGGAATGCCCACCCAGCTCGCTGGCTACCGTCGCCGGGATGCCGAGCGCCAGCGCTCGGAATACCTCCTTGTCCTGGCCGTAGGAGCCGCGATCCTCGAACGGCAGGATGGCGATGACGACCGGTCTGGCCTGTGCCGCCGCCGGCCCCACGGCAAACGCCACGAGTGCCAGTGTCCGGAGTGCGTTCGGTCGCATGGTCGCTCCTCTCACAGAGGGAACTTCATTCCTTCTGCCGCGGCCTCGATCTCCAGCCTCGGAGCAACGCCCGCGGCGTACTGGCGCGTATCGGCCAGCAGACGGTCCAGCGCGTCGTCGCTGTGCTCCGGCTCATGATGAAAGAGTATGAGCCGCCGACAGCGCGCCTCGCGTGCCAGATCGACGGCCTGCCGTGGCGTCGAATGGCCCCAGCCGGCGCGGGCTTGAATGATCTGGTCGGGGTACATCGCATCATGAATCAGGGTATCCGCGCCCGCGATGAACTCGACCAGCCGCTCGCGCCAATCCGGCGGAACCTCGTAGGAGCCCCCCGACCCAAGCTCGTTGTCGGTCACGTACGCGACCTGACGGCCCCCCGCGGTGGGAACAAGATGGTAGCCCAGGGTGGTCCCAGGATGCCGTAGCCGGAATGCGCAGATCCGGAAATCATCGATCTCGAACTGGCCTTCGCTGATCTCCACCACGGTCAGGTCGGCTGCCAGGGCATTAAGCGGAACGGGAAATACCATCGGATCCATCTGGCGTCCCAGAATCTCCTTGAGGGGAACTCCCTCCTGCGCGGCGCCATAAATGGATACGGAGGTGCCCCGCGAGCTGAGCGGCTTGAAGAACGGCAAACCCTGAATGTGGTCCCAGTGCGTGTGAGTGAGGAGGATGTCAGCTGTGAGCGAGCTGTTCCGCTGTTTCATCAGCTCATGGCCCAGGGGCCTGAGGCCGCTCCCCGCATCGAGTATGACCAGACGGTCGCCGGTACCGTCAATACTGATACACGCGGTGTTTCCGCCGTAGCGAGCGGTGTCGGGCCCCGGTGTTGGAATCGAGCCCCGGGTTCCCCAGAATGTCAGTACGTGGGCCACGTGGTGTCACCAGCGGCGGGAGAAGCCATCCCGCAACCTCACTCGCTGTTGCCAGAGCGGGCAGCGGTCAGAATCACTCAGGGGTTGTGATAGCGGTCACGCGCTTCTCCGGGCTGCGAGCATCAGAGAGTGGCGGTCCTTCAGCGTGATGTCCTTCCTGGTGACTTGGATGATGCCGCGCTCGACCAGATTTCGCATCGTGCGCGAAACCGTTTCGCGGCTCGAGCCGATCATCTGGGCGATCGTATGGTGGGTGAGCTTTCGAGTAATCCGGTCGCCACCTTCGTCCTCGGACATTCGAAGCAGCAGGTGGGCGACCCGTCCGTTGACGTCGAGCAGGACCAGACTGCCGATCTTCTCGTCGGCGCGCCGGAGCCGCCGGGAGATTTCTTTCAGCAGCGAGATCGCGACCTCGGGCGAGCTTCTCAGCCGCGAGTGGAAATCCTCCCGGCGGAGCACGAGCAGGCTGGAATCGTCCATGGCGATGACGTGGGCCGAGCGAGGCTCCTCGTCGATAACCGCCATTTCCCCAAAGAAGCTTCCTTCTCCCAGCACCGAGAGGATTACCTCCCGTCCGTCCTCTGCAATCAGCACTACCTTCACCTGGCCGGCAGCCACCAGATAGAGCGCGTCGCCGGGATCGTCCTCGAACACGATGACGCTGCCCTTCGGGTAACTGCGTTCTCGAGTCAGCTCCGAGAACGCAGCCAGGTCGGTCTCTCCCAGTCCTGAGAAGAGGGGAACCTTCCGCAGGACCTCCATCGGGGACAGCGCCACTCTCACCTCACTCGGTAATGGAAGTGTTTGGGCGTAGCATAGTTGCGCCTGGAGGGAGTGTCAACGACGGGAAGGGCGGGAAGGTGAAAGCTGTCCAAGTTTATCCGCTGTGTCGGCGGAGATTCGACGTAGCGACGGGATGCGCAAACCGTCGAACCTTCCCGCCCTTCCCGTCATTCCCGTCCTTCCCGCCTTGATCACGACCCAGAAACCGGGTAAATTGAACGGCTTAGCGCTAACTCTGGAGCACCAAATGAAGGCCGATCTTCACCCGACCTACCACAAGCTCACGGTCCAGTGTGCCTGTGGCAACTCGTTCGAAACCCGCTCGACAGCCGCCTCGATTCACGTTGAGGTCTGTGCCCAGTGCCATCCGTATTTCACGGGCAAGCAGCGTCTGATGGACACCGCCGGCCGGGTTGACCGGTTCCGCCGGAGGTACCAGACCGAGCCAGCGGCCGTCACGCCCAAGGCATAATCCATGGAGGCCCGACTCCGCCAGGCCCTGGTGCGGGCGGAGGAGGTGGGTCAGGCTCTCTCCGATCCCGAGGTGGCCAGGGATCCTGGGAAGCTGAGATCTCTGGGTCGCGAACACACCCGGCTCGCTCCCGTCGTCAGACTCGCCGATCGCATCGCGCGGCTTCAGGATGAGCTCGAGCAAGCGCGGGAGATGGCGAGCGAATCGGACCCCGAGCTCGTCGCCCTCGCCAAGGCCGACCTCTCGCGCCTCCCACCGGAGATTTCCGCTCTCACCGCCGAGCTGCACGAGCTGCTGCTCCCCCGAGATCCGCACGACGACCGCGACGCCATCATGGAGATCCGGGCCGGCACCGGCGGGGACGAGGCCGCCCTCTTTGCCGCCGACCTGTACCGCATGTACCAGCGCTATAGCGAGCGGCACGGCCTAACCTGGGAGCCGATCTCGGTCAGTGGAGGACTGCTCGGCGGGATCAAGGAAGCGATCGTGGCGGTCCGCGGGGAGGAGGCCTACGGCCTGCTTCGGCGCGAGTCGGGCGTGCACCGGGTTCAGCGGGTTCCCGCCACCGAAACGCAGGGCCGGATCCACACGTCTGCCGCAACGGTGGCCGTACTCCCTGAGGCTGAGGAAGTGGACTTCAAGATCGAGCCGCAGGACCTCAAGATCGACGTATTCCGCTCGTCCGGCCCCGGGGGGCAGAGCGTCAATACCACGGATAGCGCCGTCCGCATCACTCACCTGCCGACCGGCCTCGTGGTCAGCCAGCAGGATCAGAAATCGCAGCTGCAGAACAAAATCAGGGCGATGGAGGTGCTCCGCGCCCGATTGCTCGACCGGATGCTGGCGGAGCAGGAGGCGGCTCGTTCCCGCGAGCGGCGATCGATGGTGGGAACCGGGGACCGTTCAGCCAAGATCCGCACCTACAACTTTCCCCAGAGTCGCATCACCGATCACCGGATCAACCTGTCGGTGCACAATTTGCCCGACGTATTGAACGGCAACCTGGATGAGATGATCGAGGCGCTCCGGATGACCAGCCGCCAGGAGCTGATCGATGCCTGAACTGGTCACCGGTCGGCGCTCGCTGATCCAGGAAGGTACCGACCGACTGGCGCAAGCCGGCGTGCAAGAGCCCCGCCGCCAGGCAGTCCGGATCTGGGCCGAGTTCAGTGAGGTAGCGCAGGCCGATTTGCTACTCGCTCGTGATGTCGACGTGGACCCTGCGGGAGCCGCGCGGTACCAGCAGGCAATCGAACGCCGGGCGTCGGGCGAGCCGCTGTCCCATGTCACTGGCTGGACCGGGTTCAGGCACCTGTCGCTGCGCAGCGATGGACGTGCCCTCATCCCGCGTCCCGAGACCGAAGGGCTGGTCGAGCTCCTGCTGCAGCGGGCTCGGCGGGGCCGGGTCGTCGATGTCGGTACTGGCAGCGGCTGCATTGCCTTGAGCCTCGCGCTCGAGGGCGGCTATACGGAGGTCGTCGGCATTGACCGCTCGGCCGAGGCGCTCGCCCTGGCCGGCGAGAACCGCGAGCTGGTCGGCGCCCGGGTCGAGCTGGTGCAGGGAGACCTCTGCGCCCCACTTCGGGTCGGCACCTTCGACGCCCTCATTTCCAATCCGCCGTATCTTACAGCGGCTGAGTATGCGGGCCTGGACCCATCGGTACGAGAGTGGGAGCCGACAATCGCACTGGAGAGTGGGGAGGACGGGCTCGAGGCGACGGCGCGATTGCTCGACCAGGGACGGGACGTGCTGCGGGCGGACGGGTGGCTGGCCCTCGAGGTCGATTGCGCCAGAGCCGGTTTAGCCGCCCACCTCGCTTCTGCGCTTGGCTGGCAGGATGTGGGGATTCATCTGGACCTATTCGGTCGCGAGCGCTACCTGCTTGCGCGGAGGAGCAACACACGGTGATCTGGGACAAGGCGCAGGATCTGGGCCGCCTCATTGGCCAGGCGGCAGAATACCAAGCGCTCAAGCGGGCCGAGACGGCGCTGCGGGAAGACAAGGACACCGTGGCCAAGCTCGATCTGATCCAGCAGCTCGCGCGCAAGGTCGATCAGGCGGTCTCCACCGGCCAGATGCCGGACCAGGCGACGGCCGAAGCCTACGAAACCGCCGTGCGGGATCTGGAAATGAGCCCGACAGGCCAGGCCTACGTGGTGGCTCGCTCTAACTTCGAGAAGCTGATGGCGCGGGTGAATCAGCAGATTAGTGAGGGCATGGAAAAGGGAGCGACCAGCAGCATCATTACGCTGGGATGACTCGCCGCGGCTTCTTCGTCGTTCTCGAGGGACCGGAGGGATCCGGCAAGTCCACGCTCGTCGGTCCACTGGCGGAACGGATGCGGGCGAGCGGCGTGGACCCTTTGGTCGTGCGGGAACCCGGCAGCACCCGCGCGGCCGAGATTGCCCGCCAGGCCTTGCTCGATCCCGAGCATCCGGTAGGCCCTCTCGCCGAGCTTTTCCTCTACCTTGCGGCCAGGGCCGATCTGGTTCAGTCCACCATCCGTCCGGCGCTGGATGCGGGCCGGGTGGTGCTCTCAGACCGATTTGCGCTTTCGACCGAAGCCTATCAGATGGCCGGTCGGGGGCTCGATCCGGGGTTGGTCCGAGCGGGGAATCAGGCGGCCACCGGTGGCGTTTGCCCGGACCTCACCCTGATCCTGGATTTAGTCCCGGAGCTGGGCCAGGCTCGGCAGCTCGCCGCCGGGAAACGGCAGGATCGGCTCGATCGGGAAAGCATGGATTTCCATCGCCGGGTC
>JAXDMF010000070.1:0-10887 GCA_034666205.1 Gemmatimonadales bacterium | reverse complement strand
CAGCGCTGTCACCCTGAGCCGAGGCGCAGCGTAGCCAAACTCCCTTGGCTTACCCGAAGTGCCTGTCCTATATTTCCCCGCCCCAACGGCCAGGTAGCTCAGTTGGTAGAGCAGCGGACTGAAAATCCGCGTGTCGGGGGTTCAATTCCCTCCCTGGCCATTGTTCCTCCTCCAAGCCGCAGCCCCTTTCGCTCAATGTCTGGGTCGGTGACCCATCCTCACCGGTGACTCGCCTGTACCGTGAGGGGGCTAATCCCGACCGGAGGTCAAATTATGGAAAGAACAAAATTAGGATTCGCCCAATCCCTCCTTACGGTTTGCGGAATTTTGACCATCTCCTTTAGCCTAACCTGGGGACTTTGGAGTAAATTTCATCCAATTAGCGAGTACATCAATCGCCATGCCTTCTACATCGCCGCGACAGGAGTGGGCCTTTTATGCTCACTAGCCATTAATGTCTCGCTACAGAGAAGAGTCGAAGCCCTGGAACGCGCGGCGAATCAAATGAAACCTGAGAAATGATTGGTCGCGCCAGGCTGGCGGCCCACTAAGTGAGAAACGGATCAGGCATCCTGCGCCTGATCCGTTCTCATTACTGGAGGCACCTCACCGATTCGGGGCTATTGGAATGCAGGGGCTCCCGGCTGGAGGCCGCAGGGGTAGCCGGGTTCGCTCGTGACCGATCCCTGGCCGTTCCAGTAGAAGGTGCTCTGGCCTGGCACCACCAGCGGGCTCGCCAGCGCGATGACCTGATTGCTGCTGAAGCCGCGCCCGATCGCCGCGGTCGGGTCGGTGGTCATCACCAGGGCGACGTGGTCGTTGCTCGGAACCGAATCGGTCCCGGTGCCGATGATCGGATTGAGATCGGCATCCTTCCAATCGGTTTGTCCCTCACGATAAATGTCCTGCTCGTAGGCGACGTTCTCCTCGCAGGTGCCGAATGAGCTGGCCGATTCGAAGCCGACCACGTCCGACATCCGGATGATCACGCACTCATAGGTCGCATCGGCGGCCTCGGCCGAGAAGAGCACCGGGTTCTGCACCAGGTCCTTGACCTCGCCCGCATCGCCGTAGTCCTGCACCAACGTCGGCGAAGAGCAGTCGCCGTTGGAGCTGATCCAGAGGGCGTACATCCCGATCCGGACCGCCGACGGGTCGCCACTGATGACGAAGGAGGCATTGGAGAATGAGACCGGACGGCGGGGCGCGGCCATCGCGCTCAAGAGAGCCGGCGGCGCGCCGGCGGATCCGGTCACTGTGAGGCTGGGCGTTGAGCCGATGGTCCCTTCGCTGCTACAGGCAGCGGCGACGAGCAGAAACGGGAGACACCAGCTGTCTGGTCTGAGGCGCATGAACGGCTCCTGGCTCGAGTAATCCGGCGCCGGCCGGCAAGGCTCCCAGGAGACGTTCTCCTTCGGCGGCCGGACGATCCCTCGCGCTCGATCGGCGCGCTCGGGACTCTTGGCTTTGCGGCCCCGCCTTACGACGGGTGTGCGTTTTTCGGGAGTGCCAACAGTTAAGGGTCTGTCGGTTCTGAACTACAGCGTTGGATTGATCGCAATCTCGTAGCGTACCGGCAGGGTATTCAGGTCGCCGGCCGACTCGATGCGATACTGCACTTCACGATCCCACTCTCCAGCCGTCTGCGTGCCGCGTGCGACGGTCACCGACGAGCCGGCAGTGAGCTCCTGAAACTCTCCGTTTACACCGCGGACCCAGATACGGGAGGCGGCTGCAGCGGTGCCCCGGACCACGACCTGGTACCCGGTGTTGGCGGCGACGCGGACCATGACCGAGGCCTCGCGGACAGAGCCCATCCGGCCGGTCTCTCGCTCGGCGCTCACACCCTGGATCGAGCCGCGCGGCGCTATATGGGCGACGAGGGCGATCTGGGCCACGCCGGAACGGATCCCGACCTGGCTCTGGGCGACACCCGGAATGGCGACCAGGATCCCGAGAGCAGCCACTGTCTGCGTGAATGCCTGCCGCGATGCGCCCACAATCTCTCCGAGGTTAGGGTCTCTACTCGGTATCCCTATAAGCAGGCGGCGGGCCACCGCCTCAAATAGTATAACACAATGCAGAGTAAGCATTTAGCCAAATCCTGGAAGTCAAAAAATTGGTCAGTGACCGTCAAAGAATGCATCACCCGGATCTGCTTGTGAACTTAAGTGCTTGTGGGATCAGACTCGAACTCGAAGCGGCGGGCGGGTGACTAGAAAATGACGTTGGCGGTTGCGGTGACCGAGCCAGACCCTGGTGCTGAGGCACTTATCCCTAAAGGGATTTGCGCCGAAGGTTGCGCCCCACCGCACTCCACGGACGTACCAAACTCTTAAGAGGGTACCCTGCTTGCTGTTGATTGCTGGCCTGGGATCTGCCTGTCTGGGCGGGGCAAAGCCCACGCGTGGTCAACCAGCCTCAGGGATTACCCGATGACCTCGGCACCCACACAGCGTATTCTGGTGGTGGACGACGACGCGAGCATTCGCCGGACGCTCAATATCCTGCTGAGCAAGGCGGGATACGAAGTCGTTCAGGCGTCCGACGGCTCCGAGGCCCTCCGTCTATGGCGTGACCGCGGCGGGGATCTCGTTATCACCGACCTTCATATGCCCGAAAAGGACGGTATCGAGACCATCATAGAGCTGCTCTCCCACAACCCCGGCACCAGCATCATCGCGATGTCGGGCGGCGGGCAGACCAAGCGACTGGATCTGTTGGGTAACGTCGCGCTGCTGGGATCGGTATTGACGATCGAGAAACCGTTCACCCTGGCTGAGATGATGGCAATGGTGAAGCGAGCGCTGAAGCCCATCCACTAGGGCTGTCCAAGACAGTCTCACAAAATATTGCAGGGTTTCCGACGATGATCCCAACCGTCCTGGTGATTGAAGACAATCCTTTGAATCTCGAGCTCGTGCGTGACGTCCTGATGGCCGCCGGCATGAAGGTGGTGGAGGCTCGCACCGCGCAGGAAGGCCTCACGGCCGCAGCGGAGCTAAAGCCTACCCTCATCCTCCTGGATATCCGGCTACCCGGTATGGACGGGTTCGCCGTGCTTGGGCGCCTGAAAGCCGACTCGGCCACGGCGTCGATTCCCGTCGTAGCGCTCACTGCCCAGGCCATGGTGGGTGACCGCGAGCACGCGCTGGCCGCGGGTTTCGACGAGTACATCCCCAAGCCGATAGATACCCGCACCCTGGCCGAGAAGGTTCGTGCGCTGCTGGATCCCGCTAATCCCCGGCGTCGTGCTGGTGGGAAGAGCTCGTGAGCTCCCCCGGGAGCCGTCACCGCCGGGCTACCAATCTCGGATTTGCCGTTGCCATCCTCCTGCTGAGTTGGGTCGGTTGGATCGCCTATCGAGGGAATATCGAGGCCTTGACCTCGGTACGGTGGGTCAACCGTACCCATCAGGCGCTGGAAGGAATCCAGCAGGTGCTCTCGTCGCTGCAAGACGCCGAGACCGGCCAGCGCGGCTACATCCTCAGCGGTGACGAGCAGTACCTGGAGCCGTACACCCGAGCGGTCACACGAATCGGCGATCAAATAGCCAATCTTCACCGGGTCATGGTAGACACCGCCCAGGGGCGGCGACTAACCTCGCTCGATGGTCTGGCTGCGCGCCGGCTCGAGGTGATCGATGAGGGGATCGCGGCGCGCCGGGATCGCGGGCGCGACGCGGCTATCGCCTTTGTGCTCACCGGCCACGGTAAGGCGGTGATGGACTCCGTCCGGGTGGTTGTCGGCGAGATGGAAACAGCGGAACGAGACCTTCTCCGAGTCCGGTCGAGCCGGTCCGAGGCCCTCGGGAGGCGTACGGAGCTCACGATTCTTCTCGCCACCGGGCTGGGCCTATTGCTCTTGGCGATAAGTGCGGTTCTTGCCAATCGCGAGATGCGGGCGCGGATGCGTGCCGAGATGGGCGTGCGAGGAGTGAACGATGAGTTGGAGGAGCGGGTCGCCGAGCGGACCGAGGAGCTCGAGTGCATGAACGAGGAGCTTCGGGTCCAGATCGAGGAGCGCAGCACCATCGAGACGCAGGTGCGAAGGGAAAGGAAATTCCTCCGGAAGGTCCTCGACGCCAACCCGCAGCTGATCTTCCTCAAGGACTGGGACGGTCGTTTCGTTCTCGCCAACCAGGCTGTCGCTGAGATCTACGGCACCACGGTGGAGCGGCTCGAGGGAAAGTCCGACGCGGACTTCAATCCGGATGCCGCGGAGATCGAGACCTTTCTCCGCCACGATCGGGAGGTCATAAACTCGGGGCGCACTCTGGTGATACCAGAGGAGCCGGTCACCGGCCGGACCGGTGCCACCCGCTGGTTCCAGACCATCAAGGTACCGCTCATCGCCGCGGACGGGACACGGCAGGTGCTCGGCGTGTCCACCGACATCACCGCACGCCGCCACACCGAGGAGCAGCTCCGGAGAACGGCCGACGAGCTCGAGGCGCTGGTGCAGGCCGCCCCGGTGGCCATCGTCGGCATCGACCTGGAGGGCAAGGTATTGAGCTGGTACGGCGGCGCCCAGACCATGTTTGGCTGGACGGCGGATGAGGTGGTTGGCCGGCCGTTGGCCAACGTCCCTTCCGAGAAGCAGGAGGAGTTCCAGGCCCTCCGGACCCGGGTGGAGCATGGCGACTCGATTGTCGGGCTGGAGACTTACCGAGTGCGCAAGGATGGCTCGAGGATCGACGTCGGCGTCTCCTATGCTCCCCTTCACGACCGCCAGGAGCACACGGTTGGCGCGATCATCGTGTATCAGGACATTACCGAGCGCCAACTGATAGCCGAGCAGCGTCAGGCCCGGGAGACGGCGGAGGCGGCCAACCACGCCAAGAGCAACTTCCTCGCCAATATGAGCCACGAGCTGCGCACGCCGTTGAATGCAATCATCGGCTTTTCCGAGCTGCTCGAGGATCAGACCTTTGGTCCGCTCAACGAGAAGCAGCAACGCTACGTGACCAATGTGCACAGCAGCGGCCGGCACCTTCTGCAACTGGTGAACGACATCCTCGATCTTGCCAAGGTCGAAGCCGGCCGACTGGTCCTCGAGCCGGAATCCATCAACGTGGATGCCCTGCTCCACGACATGCAGCGTGGGCTGGAGCCGCTGGCCGTGGCCAAACGGCAGACCTTCGCCCTCGAGATTTCGGAGGAGCTCCCCGCCCTGATAGCCGACCGCAGCAAGGTGAAGCAGATCCTCTATAACCTGCTCAGCAACGCAATCAAGTTCACCAAGGAAGGTGGCCGACTCGGCATCCGGGCTTCCTCGTTGTCGGCCGATGATCACGGGCAACCGCAGATCCAGATCGCGGTGTGGGATAGCGGGATCGGCATCGCTCCGGAGGACGTTTCCCGCATTTTTCTCGAGTTCGAACAGCTGGACAGCTCCTACGTGCGGCAGCAGGAGGGCACCGGACTCGGACTGGCGCTCACCCAGCGGCTGGTCGAGGCGCACGGTGGCCGCATCTGGGTCGAGAGCACGGTCGGCCAGGGAAGCACCTTCACGCTCCTGCTCCCCGCGTCGCGACGGGGGAGCGATGCCGGATCCCCGGTCGTCAGGCCCGAGCGGATTCTGCGGCAGGATCGGGAACGTCCGTTGGTGCTGGTGGTGGAAGACGATACGACGGGCCGCGAACTGCTGTCCCACTACCTGGTGGAGAATGGCTATGCGGTGGCGTATGCCGGCACCGGCGCCGAGGCGTTCGAGCTGGCTCGCCGGCTGAAACCGGCGGCGATTTCGCTCGATATCCTGCTACCGGATGTGCACGGATTAGATCTGCTCAGAAAGCTCCACGCCGAACCGGAGACGAAGAACATCCCCGTGGTAGTCGTCTCGATCACCGACGACCGT
Organism: Gemmatimonadales bacterium; assembly: GCA_034666205.1. Lineage (GTDB taxonomy): Bacteria > Gemmatimonadota > Gemmatimonadetes > Gemmatimonadales > GWC2-71-9 > CAVVWJ01. The sequence goes on along the minus strand of JAXDMF010000070.1, from coordinate 5,028 downwards.
GAGCTCGGGCTCAGTGCCGGCGCGGCCGCATGGCTGGTCAAACCGGTCAATCGTCGTCAGTTCATCGAGGCGCTGGATCGCGTCATGCCCAACGGAAACGGCGCCGAGAACAAGCTCGCCCTGGTGGTGGACGACGATGCCGACGCAGTGGAGCTGGCAACCGACGTCCTGCGCCAACGAGGGTTCGAGGTGCTTCAGGCGTTCGGCGGAAGCGCTGGCCTGGACCTGGCCCTGGCCCGCTTACCCGGATTGATCGTCCTGGATCTGAGTATGCCGGGGATGTCCGGGTTCACGGTTGCCCAGCAGCTGCGGGCCGACCCGCGCACCAGGCACACGCCTATCCTGGTTTCGACCGCCCTCGATCTCTCATCTGCCGAGCGCGAAGCCCTGCTTCGCCATGTCCAAACGATTGTGCCGAAGAGCGGCCCCGGAGGAATCCTGGAGGCGCTCGAGCGTTTGGGGTTGTGGCCGGAGCGGGGGGCGGCATGAGCGTCAACGGAGCTGGCAAGGTCCTCATCGTAGACGATGAGCCTCAGAATGTGCTGCTCCTGCAGGACCTGCTCGAGGCCCGCGGCTACCGGGTCTTGACTGCCGCCGATGGAGAGAACGGCCTGGTGTTGGCCAGTGAGCACAACCCCGATGTCGTCCTGCTGGACGTGATGATGCCGCGGCTGAGCGGCTTCGACGTCTGCCGCCGCCTCAAGGCCGAGCCGGGCAGCGCGATGATTCCCGTGCTGCTGGTGACCGCACTCGATGCCCGGGAGGACCGCCTGGCCGGGATCGATGCGGGCGCCAGCGATTTCATCAGCAAGCCAATCGACTCCGCCGACCTCTTACTCCGAGTGAGGAACGCGGTCGCCACAAAACGACTCCACGACCAGCTGGCGACCCAGCTTCGCCGACTCAAGGAACTGGAGACCGCGCGTGATACGCTGACGCACATGGTTGTGCACGATCTCCGTTCGCCGCTCACCGGGCTGATCGGGTACATCGAGCTCCTCGGCACCCTCGCCCGGGAGACCGGAAACGCCGAGGCCATAGAGTACACCGCCGACGCACAAGCCATCGCTGGTCGTCTGGCCGAAATGGTCAGCCAGGTTCTGGATGTGAGCCGGCTGGAAGCCGGCCGGATGCCCCTTTCAGTGGCCGAGACGGACCTGGTCCTGCTACTCCCCGCTGCGGTGGGAGGTCTAGGGGTCACACCTGCAGGGTTGAGAGTGATCTACGAGTTGCCCACCGAGCCGGTTCCCGTGTCGTGTGATGCTGCCGTGATCGGCCGCGTGGTGGCAAACCTGGTAGGCAATGCGTACAAGTTCACCCGGCGCAATGGGGAAGTGCGCATCGGCCTGGTCCAGCGCAATGGGCGGGTGCGCTTCAGTGTCACCGATCAGGGACCGGGGGTGGCACCGGAGTACCGGGAACGGATCTTCGAAAAATTCGGGCAGGTCCCGTCGAGCGGATCGGCAGGTGCGCGTTCGAGCGGCCTCGGTCTCACCTTCTGCAAGCTGGCGGTCGAGGCCCACCGCGGTGAGGTGGGGGTCGAAAGCGCCGAAACCGGAGGGGCTCGTTTCTGGGTCGAGCTTCCTCGCCTACACACAAACGAGCACTAGGGCGCGTCTTCGATGTCGATCGGAATGGCGTCGGGGTCTTTGGCGATAGCAAGCCGATCGATCAGGTCCCGCCTGGCCCGGGCGTCCGGCACCCGCAATTCCCAACCCGCGAGCCCCGCCATCTGATCCGAGTCGGGAGGGGCTCCTTCTCCCGCCCACGTGTTCAGGTTCACGTGGTGGTGATAGCCACCCGCCGACACCGCCGCCAACGATGGTATCCGCATCATCAGATCGAAGCCGATCACGTTCCGGTAAAACCTCACCGCGCGTTCCAGGTCTGACACCGTCAAGTGCACGTGCCCAACAACGGTCTCGGCGGGAAGTCCGCGCCAGGGAGACGAGACCGGCTCCGCTGCCGAGATCACGCCTGCGACATCCATCGGGTCCACCGTCATCTGCACCACGCCATCGCGGACCGGCCACTGCGCCCGGGGCCGGTCGGCGTAGATCTCGAGACCATTTCCGTCGGGATCGTCGAGATACAGCGATTCGCTGACGGCATGATCGGACATCCCGCGCAAGGGATACTGGGCCTGTTTCAGGCCCAGGAGCGCGCGGCCCAGCTCCGCCCGGCTGGGGACGAGTAGGGCGACGTGGTACAGGCCGGTCGTCGTCGGTCGGGAGGGGCGGCGCCTGATTCCCGGCTTCTCCTCGAGCAGGATCAGCTCGCGTGCGGCATCGGTGTCTCCATCATCTGGTCGATTGTCCCCCCGCGGTGCGAGGGCAACCCTGGAGCGCTCTTCCCGGGCGACGCGAAACCCGAGCACGTCGCGATAGAACCGAAGCGACCGCTCGAGATCGCCCACCCGAAGCCGAACGCGGCCGATGTGGGTGTCAGATGGCAACTGCGACTTGCTGCCGGACCGTGGGTTTGCGATCGGAGAATCCATGCCTCATAAGTGGGTGCCCGTTCCGCTCAGCGCAACCCTTTTCCGTCCCGGAGTATCTACCAGAAGACGGCGGGGCCGGCCTTTCGCCTGGGCTCCGCCCGAAACGCATCGCCCCATCCTACGTAGGGTCCTGTCCGGTGCCCTTCGGAGCTTCCGCGATGTTCTTGAGCCGTCGCCGTTTCATGCTGGGGAGTGCGGGTGTCGCGGTGGCCGCCGCGCGAACCGGAATCGCCTGGCCCATGCAGGGTCTGCCGGTTGCGAGCGGCCCGCGCTGGCAACCCAGTGCCGACCTGCTGCGGAATCTGCCCCGGCTGTTGGAGCTGGCTTCCGTCCCCGGACTAGCCATGGCGGTCATAGATGGCGGCCGAGTCTGGACCCGCGGATTCGGCCAGGCGGTGGAAGAGGCGCGCCAGTCGGTTTCGGACCAGACCGAGTTCGAAGCAGCCTCGCTCGGCAAGCCGATCTTCGCCTACGCCGTCCTCCGGCTGGTGGATGCCAGGATTCTCGATCTCGACCGCCCACTGTTTGATTATCTCCCCACGCCGGAAGCCAATAACGCCAGAATGAAGCGGGTGACTCCCCGCCAGGTTCTCAGCCATACCACCGGGTTGCCCAACTGGCGGACGCAGCCGGGCCCGCTGGAGCCGGCGAGCGATCCGGGCAAGACATTCACCTATTCCGGTGAGGCCTACTTCTACCTCCAGCGCGTGCTGGAGACGGTCACCGGCAAGCCGTTCGCCCGGGTCATGCGAGAACAGGTGCTCGATCCCCTTGGCATGAAGGAGACCAGCTACGTCTGGCTGCCTGCATTCGAATCGCGCATGGCGGCCGGATACGACGGACAGGAGAAGCGGCTCGACGTGCAAGCGGCAATCGGCCGGCGAACACTCGCCATCGCCCAGCAATGGGGCATTCCGTTGCCCGACTGGCGCTATGACGAGGCCGCCCGGGCGGTGCCGCTGATCAACCCAGAGTGGCCACCGCTCCCGCTGTACATGGTGCCCAACGCGGCGACGTCGATGCTGACGACCGTGAGCGACTACGCCCGGTTCCTGACCCGACTGGTAGCACCCGCCGGTGCACCCGGGCTGGATCTCAGCCCAGCCGGCCGGCGCGCGATGGCGTCGCCCCAGGTGCGGCTGAACAGCGCACTCTCGTGGGGACTGGGCTGGGGGATCCAGCGGGACGAGCACGGCGAGGTGCTCTGGCATTGGGGTGCCAACAACTCGTTCCGTAACTTCGTGATTGCCGATCCAGCCAACAACAGGGCCGTCGTCGTGTTCACCAACAGCGAGAACGGCCCCCGCATCTACGAACGGGTGATCGTGGCCGTGACCGGTCACGATCACCCGGCCTTCCTCTGGATTTAGAATAAACATCCTTAAGTGATCGCTCCTCATCCCGAGCACAGCGAGGGATCTAGCCAGCTAGCTTCTTAAGTTCGCTGAGAAGATCCTTCGCGTTGCTCAGGATGAGGAATCGGGTGTGAGCGTGCCCCGTCGCTGGAAAATCATCCTCGCCTTCCTGGCGGTGTACCTGTGCTGGGGCATGACCTACCTGGCCATGCGCGTCGCGGTGCGGGACATACCACCGCATCTCATGTCGGGGGCGCGATTCCTCGTCGCCGGTCTGATCCTCTACCTATGGACCCGCGGGCGAGGCGATCCCAAACCCACCGTAGTCCAGTGGCGTTCCGCGGCCATTGTCGGCGCCTTCCTCCTGCTCGGCGGGAATGCGACGGTGGCCTGGGCGGAACAGCAGGTTCCTTCCGGCCTTGCTGCCGTGCTCATCGCGGTGGCTCCGATCTGGATGGTCGCATTCGAGTGGGCCAGAGGCGGGCCCCGACCGGGAAAGCGGGTGATCGCCGGACTGATCCTCGGCCTGGCGGGGGTGGCTCTTCTGGTGTGGCCCAAGGGCGATTCCGCCACTCGAGTCAACCCTATCGGTGCGGTGATGCTGGTGCTCGCGTCGGCCTCATGGGCGTGGGGATCGGTCGTCTCGAAGTCGGTTCCCCTTCCGAAGTCGCGGTTTCTCGCGACCAGCATGGAAATGATCGGGGGTGGTGTTCTCCTGCTGCTCACCGCGCTGGCGGTGGGACAGTTTGCTCATTTCAGACCAACCGAGATATCGGCGAACGCCGGGCTGGCCTGGTTGTTTCTCGTGGTCTTCGGATCACTGGTGGGCTTTACCGCCTACATCTGGCTGCTCGGAGTCACAACGATTGCCAAGGTGGGCACCTACGCCTACGTCAACCCGATCGTGGCGGTCTTCCTCGGCTGGGCGATCCTGGATGAGCCGGTGACCGGCAGGACGCTGATCGCAGCGCTGGTCATTCTGCTGGGCGTGGCGCTGGTCAACATCGAATGGAAGACGAGTTGATGGAGCCTCATCAGGTTGCCTCTGCTGGAGCCGCCTCTCCCCGGCCTGGCTCACGGAACTCCCTCGGCTCCTTGGCCTTTCCTCGAGCGAGCCGCTGCTGCAAGGCATCGAGATAGGTGTAGACCACCGGCGTGATGTAGAGGGTGATG
>JAXDMF010000069.1:0-6724 GCA_034666205.1 Gemmatimonadales bacterium | reverse complement strand
CTCCGCTACACCCAGCAGGGGATCGCAGCCATCAAGCAAGGACCTACCAGGTTGGAAGCCGCCAAGCAGGCGTACAAGAAGGCGGGTGGTGAGCTGAAGACCTTCTATCTCACCATCGGTCAATTCGACGCGGTGGCCATCGCCGAGCTGCCGGATGATACTGCGCTGGCGAGGATGGCACTGGCGCTCGGGGCCATGGGCAACGTGCGCACCGAGACGCTACGCGCATTCAACGAAGCGGAGTTCCGCAAGATCGTGGGCGAACTCCCTTAGCGGGAGTCGGACCTGCCTTTGCCCGGGAGTGGTGGCGCCCTCTTGTAATCCTGCATCACCACGGTCAGTCCCTCGTCGGCTCTGGTCCTCGAGTAGCCGGCGACGAGCTGAGCCTTGTACTCATCGAGAAAGAAGTCGAATGGGTCTTCCGGCACGGCATCGAGGATCAACAGATCCGTATCGTGCATGGTGAGCTTCCCGAACCGGAGGACATTGCCCCGGTAATACATGTAATTGGTGGCCTTTGAATCCGGCACTCGGAGTGGTTGGACTTCCTTCCCGGCCGGGGGTTGGAACACCTGCACGATCTCGCTGTCACTCACCTCGACGCCCCCGACCCTGCCCTTCACCGTCGGGGGCGGCAGGAGCTCGGCCGGCGAGAGGAAAAAGTCGTTTTTCTCGATCCGAACCCCGCTGTTCCCCCTCACCTTGACCAGGTTCGCGAGGTGAAGACCGAGGAATTTCATCAACCCGCCGACGCCCATCCCGGCAGCCTTGATAGAGGTAGGATGCAGCCGCAGCTCCCCATCGGGAGTCAAGGTCAAATCGCTCACGGTAGTGAACGAGATGCCCCGCATGGTACCCTGCTGCTTGATCCGGCCCTTTTCGATGCTGATCGTTAGTCTACGGAGCGGTGACCCGGGATAGGCAAAGGTGTAGCGGTTCAGCAGATCGCTGAGCCCTCTCGGCGTGATCCCGATGCGGGCGGAGTCGATCCCCAACGTGAACGACTGCTTATCGTCGAAGTAGGGTGAATGTTGCGGCGAGGTCGGCCGGAGCTCGCCGCGGAGATAATCGATGTGAAGCACAATAGTCGAGTCCACGTGGAAATCCACGTGCCGCATTTGGACCGCGACGTCCTGGGCCCCCTGTTGCGCCAACGCTGTCACTGGCAGAGCAAGCCAAGCCGCCGCCAGTAGGTACTCTCCAAAGTAGAGCCTCATGAAGCACCCACATTCCGTCGACGCCCCACCCCGACCGAGCGCAGAAAGAGCCGGATGTATTCGTCCAGCGCCTGATCCGGCTCGCTACGGTACATATCGGGCATGATATCGCGCCCCATGGCATCCGCGAAGAGCACGCCCATCAGCATCGTCGAAGCCGCTACCTCATCGAACTGAGCCTTGGCCTGCCCGGTCTCGCGCAATCGCCGGAGGTACTGACACAGTGCTTTGGCTGCCACGGCGGGCGGGCTGTTCTCCCCGGAAAAGATTCCCGGATGCTCTTCGACCTCGCCCATGCACGTCCGGATCAACGATCGGAGTTTACGTAGCGCAGCGATGTGAGCCCGGGCCCAGTCCTTGAGCTCGCGGGAAGGATCGCGCGGCGGATCGGGAAGGGCTCGAGCCTCCATGGACGATCCCGCTCGCGCGATGGCTTCGCGGATCAGTGCGTCCTTCGAGCCGAAATGGCGAAACAGAGTGATTTCGTTGACGCCGGCCTGCATCGCGATGCGCCGAGTCGTGGCGCCGCGATACCCGGCTTCGGCGTAGAGCCGTGCGGCAGATTCTAGCAGTTGGTCACGGACAGGCATGAGGCCAGTATAGCATCGAATTGCACTGTGTGCAAGTGGATACTTGCACCAAGCCTTGCGCGGCTGAGGCCTCCTTGTTAGCATCTTTCCGTCGCCCCAATGGGGCGGCGGTCGACAAAGGCAAACCCGTCGTGAGGCGGGGACGCAAAGCGAGGAGTCCTGGGCGTTTCGGCGCCACAGGATGGTCCAGCTGCCGAAGCCGAGCGAATTGCTCTCCCTTCGGCCTATCCCATCCGGGGTAGGCGTTTCCGTCTCTGACCCCTGCACCTCGAGTTCGCAGTCGCCGCACCAGTGGCGCTGCGTTGACGATCGATCTCGATCGGGCAGGGTACTTCCACCTCAGCGTCGGAGACCTACATGCGCCGCAGTCTCGTGGTTTCGCTTGCCCTGCTCGCGATCGTTCGGTCGCCCGCAGTGGCTCAGACCTGTATGGGCCTGGCCTCGTTTTCCAATGCTCCAATGCAAGTGACCGGTCACGGACAGTTCAGCACCGGTGTCAACAGCTTCGGCGGAGCCGTTGGGTACGGCATGCAGTCCGGCCTCTGGGGCAACCTCGGTGCCGAGACCATGTCGATCGACAACGCGGCCTCCCATCCTCTGCGGATCGGGGCCCAGGCCGGCTATGAGACAGCGGTCGGCAAGTCGCGCAATCCGATCCACGTGTGCCCGAATGCAAGCTTTACTGTCGGGAACGGTCCGGATGACGTGAACTTCAATGCGTCGACCCAGGATGCTACCCTGGGCGTGAACGTTGGCACGATTCTGGGTGGCTCCAATCCCCGCATGAAGATCGTTCCGACCGCGGGTATTTCGTGGGCCCATACCAAGTTGTCCGCTAAGGACGATGCTGGCGCCTCGTTGGGCTCGGCCTCGGACAGCTACGGCCTGGCACAGCTCGGCGTAGGCTTGGTCATGAACCAGAACATCTCGATCCGGCCCAGCGTCGACATTCCGCTTGGGCTGACTGGCAGCAGCGCGCGCTTTGGCATGACCCTGGGCTACAACTTTGGTAGCAAGGCGGCCCCGGCTCGCCGGCGCTAAAAAAGCTCCAACACTACGAGTAGCGCGACGGGGGCGGCGGGTGCCGCTCCCGTTTCGTTTTGGGGTAATGCCGTACGTGGCAGGGTCGAGTGCGAATCGCAAGAAGGGCTTCCCGGGAGCGGCAATCAAACGCATTAAATAGCAATAACTTACAGCCAAGGTGAAATGGTCTGCATCTTGCTTCCAACCGCGCCACCGCTCTACAGCGGCGCCGAACGCGGCATTCACCGGCGAGCTCGGCACTTCCCTCCAACCTTTAGAGGCAACATGGGTAAGCTCAGGGCAACGGGGTTCTGCGCGCTCCTGGCGATTCTACTCGCCACGACGGCTAACGCGCAGCAGGCCCAGACCCGGCAAGGGTTCTGGATCGGCGGCGGTCTCGGCTACGGCTCTCTGGGCTGCAGCGGCTGCGATCGGCTGGGTGGCGCGAGCGGCTACTTCAAGTTGGGTGGCACGCTGCGGCAGAACATTCTCCTCGGGGTGGAGACCAACGGCTGGACCAAGAGCGAATTCGGGCAGAGGCTGACCATGGGCAACATGTCCGGGGCGGCCTATTGGTACCCGATGGTCACCAACGGTCTGTTCCTGAAGGGCGGAGTTGGTTACTCGGTGCTCGATAACGGTTTCGCCAACGAATCGGGCTTCGGGATGATCGCCGGCCTCGGATATGACGTCCGGGTCGGTCGTAACCTGTCCATGACTCCGGTCGCGAACTGGTTCCGCGGTTCCTTTAGCGGCGGATCAGCCAACGTCCTTCAGCTTGGACTCGGCGTTACCTCGCACTAACAGGCGGGGAAGAAGAAGCGTAAGCGGGAAGAAACAGCGTAAGCGGGGGGACCGGGGAGGCACCTGGTCCTCCCGCTCACGCTTTCCTTTTCCCCCTGACGCTTTTCTTTTCCGGGTATACCTGCACGGGATGTGCGAATGAGCACCCAGGATCTCCGCGCCCTCCAGGCGCCTCTCAAGCAGCAGTACCGCGACGACCCGGATCGCGCGGTCGTTACGCTCAAAGCCTCAGGTCGCCTGGACGGAGCGGGGGTGAGCTGCAGGGTCGAGACCGGGCGGGCCATCGTGGAAGCCGGCCTGCACCCCGCCACCGGGGGAACCGGTCTCCAGGCTTGTTCTGGCGACATGCTGCTCGAGGCGCTCGCCGCGTGCGCCGGCGTGACGCTCAGAGCCGTCGCCAGCGCGCTCGAGATCCCGGTTCGCGATGGGACGGTACACGCCGAGGGCGACCTCGACTTCCGCGGTACCTTGGGCGTGAGCAAGGACGTGCCGGTGGGCTTTCAGCGGATCCGGCTCCGCTTCGAGCTCGACACCAGTGCCTCGCAGGAGCAGCTCGACACCCTGCTCAAGCTGACCGAGCGCTACTGCGTTGTACTGCAGACCCTCCGTTCTTCCCCGGTTATTACGACTTCCATGTCATCCTGAGCGAAGCGAAGGATCCCTCAACCGCACGATGACAACGTCTAGTCGTCCGCTGCACTGGCTGCCTCCCACTCCTTAAGGGCTCGGTCGAGCGCGGTCCGGGCTGCCTCCAGCTCGATGCCGAGCTTTTGCGCCTCGGCGGAGCCGTCTGGCGTCGAGTAGAGCGCGGGATCCTCGAGCTTCGCTCGCAGCGCGGCGACCCTCGCCTCGCACGTTGTCACCCGACCCTCGGCGTCTTCCACCGTCCGTTGGGCGGTTCGGCGTGCCGTCTGGGTCCGCTTCCGGCCGTCCTCGGCCCGCCGGGTCTGCTTGCGCTCGTGCACCCGCCGAAGCGCCTCGTCCTCTGACGCGGCCACGGCCGCGGCATGGGCGCGCTCGGCACTGACCGTTTCCCACTCGTCGAAACCGTCGGGGAAGTCGGTGATCCGGCCCCGGTGCAGCACCCACACACGGTTGGTGAGGGTTCGGAGGAGCGCCCGGTCGTGACTGACCAGGATGACGGTACCGTCATAGACCTCGATGGCGTCTTCCAGCGCCTCGATGGACTCAACGTCGAGATGATTGGTGGGCTCGTCGAACAGCAGCAGATTGGCGCCGGACAGCATGATCATGGCCAGCGCCACCCGAGCGCGCTCGCCGCCGGAAAGGGTTCCAGTCTGTCGCAGCACCGAGTCACCCGAGAAACCGAAGCGGCCGAGATGGCCCTGAATGGCACCTCTCCCCCAGGCAGGCCTCAGCTCATTGATGAGCTCGTAGAGTGAACGATCCGGAGGCACCTGCGCCAGGTCCTGCCGGTAGTGGGCGACTTGCACTGATTCGGGGATCCGTATCTCTCCCGCATCCGGCGCCCGCTCTCCCATGAACCCGCGCAGCAGGGTTGTCTTGCCCGCCCCGTTCGGACCGATGAAGCCGATGACGTCGCCCCGACGGACCCGGGCCGAGAATTGGTCCAGGAGTACGCGGTCTTCCATTACAACGCGCACGTTCTCCGCCACCAGGACCTGGTCGCCGCCGCGAGAGTCCGCCGCGAGTCGAAGGGCCATCGTGCCCTCGTCGCCCGCTGGCGCGCTCAGCCGGCTCACGCGGGCCAGCCGTCGCCGTCGGCCTTTGGCCTGAGCGCTCTTCTGCCCCGCGATGTTGCGCCGGATGAAGTCCTCCTCCGAGGCCAGCACCCGAGACTGCTTGTCGAAGGCGCGCTGCTGGCTCAGGCGACGTTCTCCCCGTTGGCGGACGAATGCCTCGTAATCACCGGTGTAGGACTCGGTGGTGCCCGCCTCCAGATGCAGCACGTGATCGGCCACCGCCTGGAGGAAGGCACGGTCGTGACTGATGAGGAGTACGGTGGCATCGAGACCGGACAGGTAGTTCTCCAGCCAGCGGGTTGTCTCCAGGTCCAAGTGGTTGGTCGGCTCGTCGAGCAGCAGTACGTCGGCTGGAGCGACCAGCTGCTGGGCCAGTCCTACCCTGCCCCGCTCGCCGCCGCTGAGGCCGGCCAGCGCCTGGGTCCTGGCCCGGTCGGGATCAAACCCGAGGCCATGGAGCACCGCATCGATCCGCGGCGCGAGCGTGTAGCCCCCTTCCCGCTCGAAGCGCTCCAGGTCGCGGTCATACTTCGCCAGCATCGCCGGGGTGCAGCGATCGCCCGCCTCAGCAAGGGCAACGCCTTGCTGGGCCAGCGAGCGCTCCAGCTCGAGCAGCTCTGCGAAAGGCCCGGCTGCGGCCTCCCACACCGTGGTGGCGCCGGCGAATTCCCGGTGCTGCTCCATCACCGAGAACCGCAAACCCGACGTCCGGGCCACCGTGCCGCGGCTCGGCTGGGCCTCGCCTGTGATCAGTCGGAACAGGGTCGTTTTGCCGGTGCCATTGCGGCCCACGACGCCCCACTTTTCGCCCTTGTCGACCGTGAAGGTGACATTCCCGAAGAGCCGGGTGGCTCCGAATTCCACCGCCACTCCGGATAGGGAGACCTGGCTCATCGGGCGATCCAGTCACGCCACGTCCCCGTAGCGTCACCGACCGTCAACTGCTGGCCATAGCGCACCAGCGGCATACGCAAGAGCAACGGATCCACCGCGAGCTTCTCCACCCAGCGGTCGTCATTGAGCCGTGCCGCGGCCAGGCCGAGGTCGGTAAACCGGCGCGACTGGCGATCCACCAGCGCCTCAGCGCCGAACTTCTGGGCAAAGCGGTTCAGCTCCCCGGGCGATGCCGGCCGCTCCTGGAGATCGACGAAGTGGGTCTTCACCCGCCGCTCCGCGAAGAACCGCAAGGCCTTCCGGGTGTCGGCGCTCTTTTTGATTCCGAAGATCTGAACTTCCATGGGGCGGGAATCTATACGGGGCCGGTACGAGGCGAGACCGTCAAGGGCTCTGAGCCGCAGCGAGGACAGGCCGTTTGGTCGGACAGACTAGCAGGGGCGAAACTCGGAGGTCGAGCCCCGCCCCTCAC
>JAXDMF010000068.1:0-5394 GCA_034666205.1 Gemmatimonadales bacterium | reverse complement strand
CTCAAAGTCAGGAGAGATTCTTCGCTTTGCTCAGAATGACAGAGCCACTATCGGGGCCTCACCTGGTTGGTCCGATCGAGATCCGGGAGGTCCTTCTGGGTATCGATCTCGATGCTCTTGACCATCGGCTCCCGGGCTATCCGGATGGCGTGTCGCCGGTCGCCGGCAAACCAGACGTCCACCGGGATGGTCAGCTGGTCCACCCGGCCGTTAGCCCGGGTCACTGCCAGGAAGACCGGCATCGGTGCCCGTCCCCGGTTGTCGACGATGACCTCGAGTGAATCGCCGGCCGTGGTGACCGTATCGATCGCCTGATCGAGCTTCCAGGTCTCGAAGAACCAGGTCCGCCAGAACCATGACAGATCCTTGCCCGAGACGTCGTCGAAGGTGTGGAAGAAGTCATAGGGTGAGGGATGTTTGTAGCTCCACCGGCGGATGTATTCGGTGTACGCCTTGTGGAACGTCTCGGCCCCGAGCACAGCCCGGAGCGCCACCAGCACGCTCGCAGGCTTGTAATAGCTCGCGACACCGTACGAGGCGTAGGTGGGAAAGCGGTCACCGTGATGCATCAGCTCCACCTCACCGCCGGTCTGGGCGATGTCGAGGTAGTTCTTCCGGTTCCGCGCCTCGTCGTCGAAGCCCTTGAAAAATGCGTCCATGGACTGGGACTGATCGAACTGGGTGAGCCCCTCGTCCATCCAGGCGTAGCGCTTCTCGTCCGACCCCACCACCATGGGAAACCACATGTGTCCGAGCTCGTGGGTGATCACTTCATACAGGCCGAGCGTGTCCCACTGGCCGCCGATGCAGGTCATCATCGGGTACTCCATGCCGCCGCAGGAGGTGGGTCCGTCCACCGTTGTCATGTGGGGATAGGGGTAGGGCGCCAGATACTTGGAGTAGAATTCGATCGAGTAGCGGGCGTATCGGGCGCTTTCATCCCAGTGGCTGATCCGACGCTGCTCGGGACGATAGAACGAATAGATCGCCGACGTGTCCGGACGCCCGTCGCCGGTCGCATCGCCGACTGCCGCATTGGTGGCATCCCAGAGATACCTGGCCGAGGTAGCCCAAGCCACGTCGCGGACCTTCTCGGCCCGGAATCGCCAGGTGAGCTTGCCGTTGGTCCCGGCGGTGGTGGCTCTTCCCGGCTCGCGGTCGAGGTCGGTCACGACGTGAACTATTCCCGGTGCCTTGCCGGCGGAATCCAGTCGCTCGCGAGTCTGAGATGAGAGGACCTCCGCCGGGTTCTGTAGCCGGCCGGTGGCATCCACTAGCCAACCCGCCGGCACGGTGAGCGCCACGTCGTAGTTCCCGTACCCCATATAGAACTCGGCGTTGCCGAGATACTGGTCGATCTGCCATCCGTTGATATCGTCGTAGACGGCTATCTGCGGATACCAGTAATTGATGTAGAAGACCTCGCCGTCCTGGCCTCCCCGCGGGGCCCCGTCGGGCGGTATCCTGAGCTTCCAGGCAAAGTCGAATGCGACTGACCCGCCGGGCGGCAACGTCCGGGGCAGCTGAATCCGCATGACGGTTCCATCTACCTTGTAGCCCGGTGTGTCTCCCTCGGTCTTCTGGAGCTCCTGCCCCTGCACCGCCACCCGATCCAGCTCGATGCCCTCGACCTGCCAGGGGACGTCGGTGTTATGCCGGCTGTTCGGCGCGAAGATGTTGTGCAGCAGATGGACGTAGACCTCGTTCAGCGCATCGGGCGAGCGGTTGTAGTAGGTCACTGACCCCTTGCCGGTGAGCCGCTTTGAGATCGGATTGAGCTCGGCCTCCAGCCGGTAGTCCGCCCATTGCTGCCAATAGCGAGGACCCGGTTTTCCCGTGCGGGTACGGGTGCCGTTGGTCACGGCTCGCTCGAAACCTTCAAGAGCGGGAACCCCGAGGCTACGCGCGTGTGCCCCTTCCGCCCCCGGAGTAGGGGAGGTGACCGGCGCGCTTCGGCCGCCGCTACAGGCCGAAAGGACCGTCAGCAAGACGAGTCCGGTGAGCGTGCTCCGACGACGAGGGGCCGTGCAATCCATCAGCTTCTCCGGCTCTGGGGGTCCTGGACGGTTCTTCGTGCGGCGAGGATGATGTTCTGACTGAGGGCGTGAGGCAACCCTACGGCCGGCTGACGAGGGTCGTTTCAGACGGCGCGACGGTATCCCCCGCCTGAGCATCAGAATAGCCCTATGGAGCAATCCCGCTCCGAAGCCACACCCATGCTCTTGCGGGGAGTAGATATGTCCCACGGATGGTTCCGTCGCCTCAAGTCAGGCGGCGTTGCATTGGCGTTCGCCGTCGGCCTGATGTTGGCCGGCTTTCTTCACTTGCCTTATCAGTCCGCCGCGCAGCAGGCCCAGCAGCAGTCGCCCTACGGCCCCGGAGTTCAAGCGGCCAGCCGGACGCTGACGCCGGCTGCGGCCTCGCTTCAGAATCTCAGTGAAGCCTTTGCCTCGGTGGCCGAGCACGTGAAGCCCAGCGTGGTCTACATCAAGTCCGGCCGGAAGCCTGAGGCCACGACCCGGAGAGGGCCCCGGGGCCAGCGGAACGCGCCTCGCATGGAGGTGCCGCCCGGCATGGAACCGTTCTTCCACGGGCTGCCTCCAATGCAGCTGCAACCGCAGGAGCCCCGCTTCCAGGAGGGCTCGGGCTCGGGCTTCGTCGTCTCCCAGGACGGCTACATCCTGACCAATAATCACGTGGTCGATGGCTCGGATCAGGTAACCGTGCGCCTGCTGGACCGGCGCGAGTTCAAGGCCAGGATCGTGGGGACCGACCCGAATACCGACCTCGCGGTGCTCAAGATCGACGCCAAGAACCTGGTCCCTGCTCCGCTGGGCAACAGTGGTGCGTCCCGGGTCGGCGAGTGGGTCCTGGCCGTAGGCAATCCTCTGGGTGACAATCTCACCTTTACGGTGACGTCGGGCATCATCAGCGCGAAAGGCCGCAGTCTCGCCCTTCCGGGACAGTCCGACCGCACCATCCAGGACTTCATCCAGACCGATGCGGCCATCAATCCGGGCAACTCCGGTGGTCCGTTAGTGAGCGTGGAGGGTGAGGTGATCGGCGTCAACTCGGCCATCGCCAGCGAGACCGGGTACTACTCCGGCTATGGCTTCGCCATCCCGATAGATCTGGCCCGGCGAGTCATGGACCAGATCATCACCGATGGTCGGGTCCACCGGGTAGCGCTCGGCATCACGGTTCAGGACGCCACCCCGAACGATGCCGAGTACGTCGGTCTGCCGGATATTCGCGGGGTGCTGGTGCAGGACTTCACCGAGAAGTCTCCGGCTCAGAAGGCCGGGATTCAATCCGGCGACATCATCGTGGCGGTGGACGGCAAGCCGGTGGAGTATGTCGGCCAGCTCCAGCAGCAGATCGCCTTCCGGAAGCCCGGCGAGACCGTGAAGGTCGAGGTCGCCCGGAAGGGTGGAGTACACAAAACGCTCGACGTCCGGTTGCAGGAAGTCGCTGCGCCCAAGCAGACGGCCGACGGCAGCCCGGATCAATCGAACGATGCGTCCGATTCGAGCGGCGACGCCGCCGCTTCGATCGATCTTCTCGGCCTCACGGTACAACCGGTGGATCAGGACGCGGTGCAGCAGTTCGAGCTCGCGCCCGACCAGCGGGGCCTTCTGGTCACCGGGGTCACTCCCGGCGGGCCGTCGTACGGCGAGGTGGCCGATCCGGACCAGGGCGGTCCCGACATCATCCTGTCGGTCGAGGGCAAGCCGATGAAGAGCGTGGCCGAACTCAAGCAGGCGCTCAAGGGCTTCAAGAAGGACGACATCGTGAGCCTACGGATCTACAATACCCAGGCGAAGACCCGCCGGATCCAGCGGATTCGTTTGGGCGAGTAGGCTCACTGCAGTCATAGATTCCGGGGCGCGCATCCCATTTGCCGGGGTGCGCGCTTCGCTCATATTCAGGCGGACCCTCACCTAGGCCGCCGACATGAGCGACCCCACCAACCCGTACGCCGCATTGTCGCTCATCGTGGCGCCGGCGGTGCTGACCAACGCCTCCTCCATCCTCGTGCTGAGCACCAGCAATCGCCTGGCTCGTGCCGTGGATCGGGCCCGGGCCCTGGCCACTGAGCTGGACACTCCGGCCAAGGCCACGGATCTCGCGGCTCTGCGGTTGAACGAGCTGGATAGCGCCGCCCGGCGGGCGGTGATGCTGCTGGGTGCGTTGCGTCTTTTCTATGCCTCGATCGGCTCCTTCGCGGCGGCGGCGCTCACGTCGCTCATCGGCGCGGCACTGCTCGGGACCCAGCTCCGCGCCCTGCCAGTGACCTTCGAGATTATCGCCCTGGCAGCGGGTTTTGGGGGAGTCATGGGACTGGTGCTGGGCTGCGTACTCCTGCTCCGGGAAACCCGAATTGCGGTCCGCTTAATGACCGACGAGGCAACCCTCCTCGGGGCCTACTTCGCCAAGCGAACCAAAACGCCTTGAGGGCTCCCTCGCCCCGGCCAATTCGTGACCGTAGAGTCATTCAGTTGATACTGAACGGATTAACTTCCGCTTCGGGTCTACGTCCAAACCCGAATGAGGAAGGCCATGGATCCACAAACGGTGAATTTCATCGAGCGAATGGGCGTCGCGCTCGACTCTGATGGCCTGCCGCGCATCGCCGGGCGGATCTTCGGTCTTTTGCTGGTCAGCGAGGATGCCCGTTCGTTGGACGATCTCGCCGCCGAGCTCCGAGTCAGCAAGGGCAGCGTGAGCACCAATGCGCGCCTGCTGGAGGACCGCGGCCTGGTCGAGCGGGTCTGTCGGCCCGCCGACCGCCGGGACTACTACAGCGTACGCCCGGATCTGTTCATTCACACCATGGTCCAGCGACTCGCGCGGTGGCAGCGATTCCACGAAGCGATCGGGGCGGCGCGCACCACGCTGCCGATACGAAGCCAGGAGGTCCGGGACCGGCTCGAGGAGTACGAGCAGGCCTATGCCTTCATGTCCCAGGTGATCGGCGAGGCGCTGACTCGCTGGCGGGGGAGCCGGGATGACCGGCTCGCTGGGGTGGGAGCATCCCGGTGAGTTCGCGCTCGTATGGCCTGGCCGCGTGCCTGCTGTTGGCCGGCGGGGCATGTGTCGGGACCCCGTCCGTCAATGGAGTGGCGGGCGTTCCCCCGTCACCGAGCGCGCCGTGGACGCCCCCGCGTGAAATTCGAGCGCGTGATTCGGTGGCCCGTCCCGTGGTACCAGCGGACCTGGAGGACCGGATCCGCCGGCTGACCTTGGCGGAGGTAGTGGATCTGGGGCTCCGTAATAATCCTGCCACCCGGCTCTCCTGGGCCAACGCGCGCGCTGCGGCCGCGGCATATGGCTCGGCCCGGGGCGCCTATCTGCCGACGATCGACGGCGATGTGACCGCAACCCGGCTCAAGA